>CALKXS010000174.1 GCA_938003745.1 uncultured Algibacter sp. | reverse complement strand
TTCTCTAAAAAATTAAATCAACTAAATCCTATTCTTAAAAAATCTATGACTTATGATAACGGAATAGAAATGGCTAGACATGAAAAAATCACTCGTAAAACTGGTATGAAAATTTACTTTGCTTACCCCTATTCTTCATGCGAAAGAGGTACTAATGAAAACACGAATGGGCTCATTAGAAGATACCTTGCTAAAGGAACTGATTTTAACATAATCAATGAAAGTATACTATCTAAAATTCAAGATAAATTAAATAATAGACCACGAAAAATTATTCGCTATAAAACTCTTAAAGAAATAATAGAAAATGAACTAAAAATGATAGCTTAGACTTAAATTAAAATTGGCAACAATTGTTGCGTTAACACATTGAATGCAGCTATATAAACCTCTTATTTTTTCATTCAGACACAGGCATTCAATATGATTCCAAAGCATTTAGAAGTTTAGCAAAAACAAGCTCTTTAATCACCCAAAGTATGAGTAGAAAAGGAAATTGTTGGGATAATGCAGTAGTAAAAAGCTTTTACTTTACTACCAGTAAATGTTGAATTTATATCTTTTGAAAGATTACCCATATTATAAATATTTAGTCCTATCTATTTTTTTAATTAAAGTGCTTTTTGTAGCGCTTCAACCTGCTTTTTTAAAATGTTATTTAATTCTTCATTTGTAATACATCCCTCATAAAAATTATCACCAAATAAAGGAAATGAAAATTCACCAACAATGTTTCCGCCCATAAAAGGAAAACGTCCTTTCGCTATATCCAAAACTGTTGCTCCACCTCTAGCTCCAGGAGATGTAGCCATAAGTAGCATCGGTTTTTCACTCCAAAGATTGCCATCTATTCTAGACATCCAATCAAGTAAATTCTTAAACACAGTTGCATAAGCCCCATTGTGCTCTGCTAAAGACAAAACAATACCGTCACTAGACTTTATCAAATTTAAAAATGTATTTGCGTTATCAGGAATACCATGTTCCGCTTCAAAATCAATACCATAAAGTGGCAATTCAAAATCATTTAAATCTAAAACTTGAACCTCAACACCTTTAACTAAACTTGTAGCATACGCTGCTAAGTTTTTGTTTATTGAGTTTTTACTATTAGTTCCTGCAAATGCTATGATATTTTTCATCTTAATTATTTATTCTTTTATTAAAAATATTATGATATAACTAATACTATTAACACGACTATTCTTATTGCTTGTTTTTCATCTCCTGTCATTACATGTGCAAAAAACGCTAAGACAAAAGTATAAAACTATTCTTTTAAAATTTTAAATTTAGGCATCCAAACAGCTATTAACCCTAGTAATTTAACAATAACATGCGGATAAATAATATACACGAGGTAACCAAAACTTTCAAAGGCTCCGAAAGGGATCATATTTAAAAAAATACATGCTTGCCGAAAACAACATTATTGCCGTTAATAATCCTGTTGAAATGTAAAAATAATTTTGTCAATTTTCATCTTTTCCTATATTAATTATAATACAGACGTACAGAAAATAAATTTATATTCTAAGGAATATAATTACATGTAGTCTATTTTAGTAAAACATTCACTTTTTAATTGATATAGTGTTTTGTAAATTCGTACCAAACAAAATGTATAAATGGATATTAACTTCAACAAGAACGAAGATCATAATAAACTTTTAGTATCAGAACTAAAAAAAAGACTTGCTAAAGTACAATTAGGTGGTGGTAAATCACGAATTGAAAAACATAAAAGTAAGGGTAAAATGACTGCGCATGAGCGTATTAATTATTTATTAGATCCAAAATCTAAATCTATAGAAATTGCTGCGTTTGCAGGAGAAGACATGTATGAAGAACATGGTGGTTGTCCGTCTGGTGGTGTAGTAATTAAAATTGGCTACATTAAAGGGAAACAATGCATTGTAGTTGCTAATGATGCCACAGTTAAAGCTGGTGCTTGGTTTCCTATTACAGGAAAAAAGAATTTACGTGCCCAAGAAATTGCTATTGAAAACAAGTTGCCTATTATATATATGGTGGATAGTGCTGGTGTATACCTGCCTCTACAAGATGAAATTTTCCCAGATAAAGAACACTTTGGACGTATTTTTAGAAATAACGCTATTATGAGTAGTATGGGAATTACCCAAATTGCTGCTGTTATGGGAAGTTGCGTCGCTGGAGGTGCTTACCTTCCTATTATGAGCGACGAAGCTTTAATTGTAGATAAAACAGGAAGTATTTTTCTAGCAGGAAGCTATTTGGTAAAAGCTGCTATTGGAGAATCTATTGACAATGAAACTCTAGGTGGAGCTACAACACATTGTGAAATATCAGGTGTTACAGATTATAAATCTAAAAATGATGCTGATGCTTTAGATACTATTAAAAATATTTTTAGTAAAATTGGTGATTACGATAAGGCTGGCTTCAATAGAATTGAGTCTCAAAAGCCTAAAGAAAACCCAGAAGATATATATGGTATTCTTCCAAAATCTAGAGCAGATCAATATGATATGTACGAGATTGTAAAACGCTTGGTTGATAATTCTGAATTTGATGAATATAAAGCAGCTTATGGACAAACAATTATAACGTGTTATGCCAGAATAAATGGTTGGGCCGTTGGTATTATTGCTAATCAAAGAAAATTGGTTAAAACGAAGAGTGGAGAAATGCAATTTGGTGGCGTAATATATAACGATAGTGCCGACAAATCTACGCGGTTTATTGCAAACTGTAACCAAAAGAAAATTCCTTTGGTGTTTCTACAAGATGTTACTGGTTTTATGGTTGGAAGTAAGAGTGAGCACGGTGGTATTATTAAAGATGGGGCTAAAATGGTAAATGCTGTGAGTAATAGCGTTGTGCCAAAATTTACAATTATTTTAGGGAACAGTTATGGAGCTGGTAATTACGCTATGTGCGGAAAAGCATATGATCCAAGACTTATTGCTGCATGGCCTAGTGCAGAACTTGCAGTTATGAGTGGAAACTCTGCTGCTAAAGTATTGCTTCAAATAGAAAAAGCATCACTTCTAAAAAAAGGTGAAGAAATTACTCCTGAAAAAGAAGAAGCGCTTTATAATAAAATTAAAAAAAGATACGATAACCAAGTATCTCCATATTATGCCGCCGCACGTATTTGGACAGATGCTATTATAGACCCTCTAGATACCAGAAAATGGATTTCTATGGGTATTGAAGCTGCTAACCACGCTCCTATTGAAAAACCTTTTAATTTGGGGGTTTTACAAGTATAACTTTTAATACGTTACATATAACCAGCCGGCCATTTTCATGTTTGAATCTTTTAGTTTTAAGACGTAATAATAAGTTCCCGTAGGAACCTTTTTATTACGGTTTATAACATTTTTAACATTAGCAACACCATTCCAATCATTTTTATAATTGGTTGTTTTATAAACAACAGCCCCCCAACGGTTAAAAATTATCAAATCATTTTGAAAAGTCTCAATACCTTCAATAGTGAAAGTATCATTAGTACCGTCATCATTTGACGACACCAAATTATAAACAGTTAAATTATCTTCAGAAATTAAGGCTCCAAATGTAATCACCTCATAGTCTGAAGGATTAAAAATAAAGGAATTAATAGTACCCTTAGTAAAAGTACCAGTAACATTAGTATTCCCCAAATCTTTCCATTCTTTATCTATAATATGCCATCCCACAACTCTAAGCCTATCCAATCCCGAAACCAAATTATCAATTTCACTTTCAGAATTCCATGTTAAAGTAACCATAGAATCATTTGAACCATCGAAATCCCAAAATTCAATAGAACTCACATTACCTATTATGGTTTCTAACGATTGCGTGTTAAACATTTCAGAAAATGTTGATGGAAAATTTGGATCCTCATCAAAATACGCTGCCTTTACAATAGCATTAGGTGTAGTATTTGTAGTAATTAAAGGCCGTAACTTATCATTATCTCCAATAGGAAACTTAAAAGAAAGATCTCCAGAATAACTAGCATAACCATCTGTATTCCTTTCATCTTCCTCTAATATATAAAACGAATCGCTCAAATAATCGATCGAAATACTAGGGCTCCCTCTGGGAGTAACGATATCTCCAGAAATATAACTAACACTGTTTACTACCTGAGTATTTACATTTAAATATAAGTGATTAACAACATCAACCTCCATGTCGAAAAAACGAGGAATTTTATTTCCCGAAATAGATAATGGTTTATTTGAGTTATAAAAACCTGCTATACCTAAATTATTATTAAAAACACCATTATTCACAAGGTCAATATGAAACCCTATCTGAGCACCTGCATGCATTTGAAGGTTTCCATAATTTTGGAATGCTACTTGCGAGTAACAAGTAGTAATTGAAAAAAAACATATGTAAAAGACGACCTTCATACGTTTATTTATAGGCTGTAAACAAGACAACAACATCCTCATTCTGTACATCGGTGGGTTGTACATTTAATACAGGATTCGCACTATTAACTGTAATAACACCATTGGTATAAGTTGCATTTATAGTAAAACCATCTGGTGTAAAAGCAGTAAGCGAACCACCAATAACACCTAAATTACTCCCATTTTGGTCACCATAACGTATTCCTAGACAATTACTACTACTAGCAAACCTAGAAATATCGTTTATAGAATTACCATGACCTCCAACATATATAACTTGTTGTGTTATAGTATTATCATTATTAAGTCTAGCAAATCCATTCATGGTACCAAAAGAATTATTTATGCCTCTTGTATTATTGCCAACACCATTATCTACATTAAGATCTATAGATTCTACATTTGCATGAGCTACAAAACTTACTTGACTTGGTTGAAAAGGTATAGATGTTACCGTTGTCACACCAGATTCGGCAATTATAAAAAATCCATTATATATATTTGCAGTTTCAGAAATCCAATTCGTTCCATCGTAGGTTTTAGTAACACTAGTTGTTCCGCTTGTATCAAACCAAACATCTCCTTCTACTGGACTTGCAAGACCCGTAGGGGCTGTATTAGAAGTTGTAACTCGATTATTTCTTATGGTTTCTAGCGTTCCCTTATTATCAATAACCCTAACCTCTTGACCATTGGTTGCCGTAGAAGCAACCAATATCAAGATTAATATATATAGAAAATTATTATTTTTTAATAAGAAACTCTGCATAGTCTACTTTTTTAGTTTATCCATTGTACTTCAAATACATCTCCACTGTAAATAACCCAATCGTTAGGTGCTGTAGCACTTGGTACTAATGTAACGGCTCCAGCAACAACTGTGTAATCTATATTTGCTACAAGTTTTGCTCCATTTCTATACCCCCATACTTTTTGGTATACAGCAGGAATAGAAACATCTGCCAAAGCAGGTGCTGTTCCATCTGCTGTTGCTGTTGCTGTTAGTTGTCCAGATTTAACTAAATCTGTAGCCAACAATTTCTGCATTTCACCAGTAGCCTCATCTCTAATTAGCACAGTCCAACCTGTATCTGTACTTGCAGTTCCAGAACCAGCAATTGCAACACCATTTGAACCAATTGACTGAGTGGTTGCTACCACTGCTGCAGGATCTGTTGCTGCCGCTAATTTTAAACCATCAAAAGAAAATGTTTGTCCTGTTGCATCGATATAAGTGTTATTATTCAATACACCTCCTAATTGCCATGTAGACACAATACCTCCGTCTGGCGTAACATCTGTTAATAACGTAATACCATTTTGTACTTGTAAGAACTTTTTAGTTCCCTTGTTGTCTATAACTCTAATGGTTCCGTTAAGCGCACTAGATTGTCCAATATTCTCTCCAGCTCCTACGTCTCCTGATGTTTGCTGAGCATTTCCTAAGTTAAAAGATAAAACAGCTATAAATGCTAATCCTAATTTTAAAAAATTTTGTTTCATGTTCCTTCGGTTTAATTATTAAAAAACTACTATTATATATTTAATTTATTTGTACTATTCTTATTTCATCGCCTTGATAACAAATTGCTTCAGGCTCTAATTCTATTGTTGTTGCATCAATTAAAGAAAAAGCAATACGTGCACCATTTCTATAAACATCAATTTTATCTATATCAGTAATCACTCCTGGAGGATTGAATTGAGTTTGTCCATCATTAGCAATTATAACTATCTGTTCTTGTTTTACTATATTAGTTACCGAAACTTTTTGTAATACCCCAGAAGCATTATCCATAACTACAATACTCTTCGAATCGTCTAAAAGTGTTACATCTAAGCCTTGAATTGCTAGTGTATTAATTGTGCTTGTTGTAAGTACAGTTGGATTTATTAAAACTCCTCCAAGCTGAATAGTATTACTAGCCATTGAAAGTCCATTATTAACGTTTGTATTTTGATTTAAAGCAAGCCAAATGCTCCCATTGTAAGTATAAAGCGCTCCAGTAATTTGATCTACATAAATATCTCCTGCTAACGGATTAACAATGCTCGCTCCTGGAACTCCGTTACCACGCCTAGGGTTAATATTTATTGGTAACCATTGACCACCATTCCATACGCTAACTATATTATTAGCACTATTAAACCAAAAATCTCCAATATTATTAATTGTAGGAGCAACTGCACTAACAGAAATGTTAGGTTCATCACAAAGATTTTTCCACTGCACCCCATCATATGCATCTATACACTTAGTATCTGTGTTATATACTAAAGCACCAGATAACGGAGTTAGAGCATTAATCTCAACCTGGCTTAGTCTAGTAATAACTAAAACTTTATTATTACTTTCTAACTCTAAAATTGAGTTGCTATCAATAACCGATGGATTGTCCCCAACTTTTATTTGAGAAAATAAAAAGGAAGGAAGAGAAACTAATACTATTAATATCGCTATTCTTTTAAACATCTTTAATTTTGAGTTAAACAAAACTAGTTTATATTAAACTTAATTCTTTAAAATCTTTAGTAAGGGAGAAGGACTAATTTGGTAACAAGATTTTGCACTCTATATATCATTAAGAAACCGTTTTTTACAAAAAGTCACACTTTTTATGAAATTTTCTTTCTAAAAGACCTTTTTTATCTTACAAATAAAACAATTTATAGAGGTCAGTAGTTAGTTACCTATTAATTCAGATTGATATACTTTTTCCTTTATTTGATGTATCATCGTATGAAGTGCTTTAAAATTAAGTCCGTTATTACTTTCTATTTGGTTAATGTCATACGCCTTTGCAATCGGTCTATACCCTTGCCACTTGTCAGTTGTTACCTTTGCTAATCTACTCATGTTATTTACAAATATGTATTGTAATGATCTTGCAGAGAAATCCGTAATTCTCATAGCATACATCCTCTTGATTTTTCCATCTTCAGTGAGCTGCACAGCAGTTACCGCTTTTTTTTCTTGGCATTATAGCTTCTCCCTATTTTCCCTTGTTCTACTCCGCCTAATACAAATTCATCAACATGTACAGTACCATCCATTGGATTATTGCCACTAGATTCCATAGCTTCTCGGACTTTTAGCATAAACAAGCGAGCTATCTTTTCAGTTACACCATAGCGGGTTCCCACATAACTTGCAGAAAGACTTTTTGTGCTTGTTGCCATCTCAAAACAGATAAAAAATGCCTTGCGCAAACCAAACTTCACTTTATGAAATAAGGTATTATCCGTCGCAGATTCTGTATGAGAACAAACATTATAAGTCCTTGAAAAATCCTTCCGCTTTTGACTAGCTTTATGATTGCATTTTACACATTGATAAGTATCTGTCCATTTAATTTCAGACAAATATTCCTTGCAATCAGTATCATTTTTGAACCGATCATAGAACTCTAGAAGGTTTTGACCTTTGAAAATATCCATAAACAAACTCTTTTAGTGACTTAAAAATATGTATTTAAATACTGAGCTCTAAAAGTTTGCTTAATGTGCCGTTTTTAGAAATATCTAAACAGAATAAATCCTTATGGGCTTGTCCATTTTTGTTAATCGATTTATTCTTTGTTATGAGACTAAAATTGGTTTATTTCTGAAAAAGCCACTGCAAATCCTGCGTACTTAGGATTAACTCCAGTATCTCAAAGTTCAAAATTGAATCTGTTGGTTCCAATCTCAATAGCTGATTTTATTGAAAATGATAAAGGATTTTTATTAAGATTGTTTTCTGCTATTAAATTTGAGGGGCTTTGACTAATAAGGTAACTAACGTGAGTTCGGCGTAAGAAATCTTCATTTTAAGGAAGAAAAAAGCAGAATATTTAGTATATTAAAGTACTGATTTTTAATTTGCTAAAAACATTATTGAATATCCGTTTTCACTCATAATCCAGTAATATTTGCTATTACAAGTCTATCAAAGAGTTTATCTTCAAAGTATCTTCGGTTTAATTTATATACAAATTCATTGAGGTATAATTGAAGATACTTTCCTTTTATTTTG
>CALKXS010000173.1 GCA_938003745.1 uncultured Algibacter sp. | reverse complement strand
GTATTCAAGAAAAATTGAACAATAGACCTAGGAAAATTATTGGATTTAAAACTCTTAATGAAATTATCGATTCTGAGCTAAAATTTGTAGCTTAGAATCTATTAAAAAATAGCAACAGTTGTTGCGTTAGAACCTTGAATGCAGCTCATTATCCAAGTTTTTGTTGCAAGTCCAGTCTATAAAAAAACAATACAAAGTGGCTCTACAAGATGCACAACGGGCTATAAGAATGGTGAGGTTTCATGTAGATAAATGAGGTGTAGATAAAAATAAAATAGGAATTATGGAGTTTTCAACCGGATGGAATTTAGCATCAAGATTAGGAACTCATTATGATAGAAATGTTTTTGAAAAGGACTATGATATTGATGTGTTAAGTGTTAAACCAGATTTTATGATGTTAATTTGTCCTGTTGTATCAATGAACCTCGATATAACTCATAAAAGTTCTAGAGATAATTTACTAAGGAAAACATCAAATGATGAATTGGTTAGTTTGTTTTCAAATGAATTACATATTGATGAAGATACCCCGTCAACTTTTTTAGTTATATTCAATAAATGACAAGGCAGTAGCAGTTGAAAATAGCCTAAGGTTTTATGAAAATTTGAAGAATGCAGGTGTTTATTCAGAACTTCATATTTATCCTTTTGGAGGACATGGGTTTGGTTTAGGAATCGGAAGAGGTTATTTACAGATGTGGACAAGCCGTTTATCGGATTGGTTACAAAATTTAAAATAAGTTTATTAGATTGCGTATACCATTAATTTATTATATGAAAAATTTTTGTTTACTTTTTTATTTTTTATGTTTTAGCTATGTTTTTTCCCAAGAAACATTAATAGCTACAAAATTTATTGAAGAAGGAAATTTGTTTGAAAATATAGAGAAACCAGATGTTCTTTATATTCAGTTTAAAAAGAATCATAAATGCTTTGTTATTGATTATTTAGGACGAAACACATATAAGGTAAAGTTTAAAGACTTTTCTGGTTTTGTTAGTGATGATTTCCTTGATATTAATGAAGAGATGATGGATTTATACTATGATTTTGAAGAAAAAGAAAGACTTAAAGCTATTGCCGAAGATGAAGAAAGGAAGCGAAAGATTCGAGAAATTGTAAATAATAAGGCTGAAAAAGAGCAAGCTATTCTAGATTCAATAAATCAAATAGAAATAGTTGAAAAGCAAGAATTAGTAGGTTTAGCACAAGCCAAACAAGATTCTATAGCAAAAGTAGAAGCAGAGATTCTAAGAAAACAAATTGAAGTTGCTCAAGAAGCAAAAAAGCAAGAAGAACGTTTAGAAAAAGCAAGACAGGAGGCTTTAGAAAAGCAAAAGGCATTAAAGGTGATAGCAAAACAAGAAGAGTTAGCACGTTTGGCAAAAGCTAAGCAAGATTCTATAGCAAAAGTAGAAGCAGAGATTCTAAGAAAACAAATTGAAGCTGCTCAAGAAGCAAAAAAGCAAGAAGAACGTTTAGAAAAAGCAAGACAGGAGGCTTTAGAAAAGCAAAAGGCATTAAAGGTGATAGCAAAACAAGAAGAGTTAGCACGTTTGGCACAAGCTAAGCAAGATTCTATAGCAAAAGTAGAAGCAGAGATTCTAAGAAAACAAGTTGAAGCGGTTCAAGAAGCAAAAAAGCAAGAAGAACGTTTAGAAAAAGCAAGACAGGAGGTTTTAGAAAAGCAAATGGCATTAGAGGCGATAGCAAAACAGGAAGAGTTAGCACGTTTGGCACAAGCTAAGCAAGATTCTATAGCAAAAGTAGAAGCAGAGATTCTAAGAAAACAAGTTGAAGTGGTTCAAGAAGCAAAAAAACAAGAAGAAAAGCGTTTGGTACAAGTTAAGCAAGATTCTCTTTTTAGGTTAAGAGAAGATGAAAAAAGAAAGGAGCGAATTCGAGAAGAAATTAGAAAAGAAGAAATAGAATTTGAAGCGCAGAAGGAGCAAGATGATATTTTAAATAATAAGTCAATAAGTGGTGTTAGTTCTGAAAAAGAAAATTTCCGAAACACATGTCATTATTTAATAAATGAGTATGATCAATTTTATCAAATAACAACAATACGTACAGAACCCTGCAAATTAGCTAATGATTTAACGGTAGAACTTTATAAGCAAGATAGAAAAGTTAATATATTCTTCAACTTATCAAAAGATTTAGGTTGTGTAAGTTATTTGCCAAATCAAAGGTCTTCGGTGAGAGTAACTCTTGAAAATAATCAGGTTGTTAGTTTTTATCATTCTTGGGATATAGAATGTGGTGAGTTTTTATTTAAAGGAAATTTAACTAGCTCTAAAGTTGTGAGTTTAAAAAAATCTCCAATAAAGTCAATATTACTAAAAGGAACTAAAGATGCTTTAGAAATAACTAATATTATTTACAAAGAGTTTTTTATAGATAAATTGAAGTGTATAGAATAAAAAAACTCAATTATAGCTATAATTGAGTTTTAATTGTGGAGTCGGAGAGTGATTAAGTGCCTAAATCAAAGGATTTCCTGCGATTCAACATACCTGTCAGATACGTTCGTATATTATTTCAAAATGCTGTAAACACCTATAGAATAGAGGTTACAAATAAATAGCATCTTGGCTAGTAATGAAATTGAAATAAAAGGCACAGTTGGATGTACTTCTCAAAA
>CALKXS010000172.1 GCA_938003745.1 uncultured Algibacter sp. | reverse complement strand
ATTGCAGATTTTGTAGAACTACATTACACAGAGAAATCAGACAAACAAACTACAATAGAAACATTAAAATGGGTACATATAACCATAAGTAATGCGAAAAGAAACTTACTGGGTAATTATCACAAAATAAAAGGAAAGTATCTTCAATTATACCTCAATGAATTTGTATATGAATTAAACCGAAGATACTTTAAAGATAAACTCTTTGATAGACTTGTAATAGCAAATATTACTGGATTATGAGTGAAAACGGATATTCGATAAATTTATAATTCAAAACTCTAGTGTTGCCTTTATGACTTGAATCTACCCTTGGTTAATAATATGATAACTTTTTCTCTGCTATTTTAACAGTTTGTTTTGAACTTTAAATATTTCATGTAAAATTTCAACATGTTTTTTATCTCCTACCAACTCTGTTGTAATCTCTATTATTGCTTGTGCTTTTGTTATTTTAGGTGTTGTAACTAAAGTTCTCCAATATGCAATGTGCGTTTTATTGGGTTTAACCAATAATACATGTCTAAAATACCTCCATGTAAATACAGGAGAGTTAGACATGGCCTCAACAAGCTCTACAAATACTTTAGAACACCAACCAATCCTTGGCCAAGAATTTACCGGTTTGGACAAGTGAATCTACTCCAAAAGTCCTTGCATACCCCAATCGTGAGGTGAGTTAGTGTTCTTAAACTAGAATCATCAAAATCTGTTTTATCTATATCTTTAGGTTCAATTATGATACTTCCGTCTGACATAGCTGCAAATCGTGCAAATTTCCAATTTTTATTAAAAGTTGTTGTTTCTCTTTAAGAGAAAGCAGATAAATTAATAATACAC
The DNA here is from genome assembly GCA_938003745.1 of uncultured Algibacter sp. GTDB lineage: Bacteria > Bacteroidota > Bacteroidia > Flavobacteriales > Flavobacteriaceae > Postechiella. Next base: position 4,591 of record CALKXS010000172.1, on the reverse strand, counting down.
ATAAGTAGTAATAAATATGTTCTCATTTTTATTATTGATAATTAGCTTGGTTTTTAACTCTTGACATATTTTTTGAATATTAAAACTCTAAAACAGAATTTGGAGGTAATAGCACTTTATTTTCTTTACGCCATTGAGTTAACTCTAATTTCATTTGAGTAGTAATTTTAGTTTCCTTTTGAAATAAATTATTACTTTCTGAAGGATCTATTTTTAAATTATACAATTCTAACTTCCCATCTGCCAAAAACTGAATGAGTTTATAATCATTTTTTCTAATAACAGAACAAGCACCATGTTTGTATTGACTGGCAATATGCCAAAACAAAGCTCTTTCATTAAAAAGTTGAGAATCTTCTTTAAACAGTTCCGTTACAGAGTTGCCATCTAGTACCCCTTTGTACGTATTAATTCCGGCAACATCCATTAATGTAGGAAACATATCTAAAGCCGTAACTACAGCATCACTGCGTCTTGGTATTATTTTATTTGGCCAATTCACCAACATAGGCACTTTTATGCCTCCCTCATAAATATATCCCTTTGCACCTCTAATAAGTTTATTTGCGCTTTGCCCACCATTAAAGCCATTATCTGAAGTAAAAATGATTATGGTATTTTCTCTTAGACCACTTTCATCTAAAAAATCAAGAATACGTTTCATATTATCATCTACAGACTCTACCATAGTTGCATATCCTGCATGACTTTTTCTTCTATTCTCTTTAGTTTCCATACCCTGGCCTCTTAAAGAATCAACTGGTTTATTTAAATATTTCTGTAAACCTTCTTCACTCCTGGCGCGAATTGGTTTGTGCACAGCATAATAATCTAAATTGATTAAAAATGGTTCATCTTTATGATTTGCCATAAACTCAATTGCCTCATCAGTTAATCTATCGGTCAACCAATTATCTGTTGGTTTTTGTTCTATAAACGGATTGTTAAAAGGAGCCCAATAACCACCTGATACACTTTTATATCCCCCAACTTCCAATGCTGGGTCTCCTCTATATGTTCCTCCAATGTTTTTAATAAATCCACGACCTTCAGGATAGTATTGCTGAACTTCTGGCGTTTTATGACTTTTTGCCCAATCATAAACTCCAGGATCTGGCTGAGTCAATCTTTCCTTTAATGGGAATTTCATTTTTAATTCTTCTTTTGGGTAAGGCCCTACAATATGCCACTTACCTATATGAATAGATTTATACCCCGCTTCTGCTAAAGGTTCAGCATAAATAGGATGTTCTCTTCCAACCGTCCAACGCGAAAAAATGTTTTCTTGATCTGTACCCCTTTCTAAAACTGGAACTGTATAAATCCCTGTTCTAAAAGATTGTTTTCCTGTAAAAATAGCCGTCCTAGATGGTGAGCATGTTGGATACATATAGGCATTATCTAAAACTAGACTTTCTTTTGCTAATGCATCCAAAGTTGGAGTTTCGAACCATTTAGACCCATTAAAGCCAACATCTGCATACCCCAAATCGTCAACTAAAACAAATATTATATTGGGCTTTTTAGCTAATTGCTTAATTTTGGTGTTATCATTTTCACATGATGCAAAGTAAAACATTATAACTAACGCTATTATAGTATGTTTATTCATCTTGTATCTATTTTATTCTCTTTTAATAACCAATTTATGACTTCATTAGTAACATAATTGGGTGCTACTTGATAACCATTATCATGCCTAAATAACTTAACTGTACAATTTGACTTTTCTAGAGTTTTAACATCAATCTCCCTCCAATGGTTTGCACCTCTATCATTAATTCCATTAACAATGGCTATAGGCATCCCTTTTTGATATTTCTTATCTTGATATTCTTTTCCGCCTAACCAACATCCGTAAGCTATAATTCCTGCAATTTTTTCTTTTCGCCACGACGTTAAATTATAAGCACGCATTACTTCTCCAGAAAAGCCAGCTAAGTATATTTTATTTTTATCGTGAGGTATATTTTTAAAATATCATTTAAAACTTCATCTTCCATTTGTTTTTCTAGAATTAAACCTTTCATTCCGGTTCTAAGTTTATCACAGCTTACCAAAATCCAATCATACTTTTCTGCACTTGCTTTCATTTGGTTAAGTATTCTGCTTCCTTCTCCATTAGGACTAAAAGTGATTACAATAGGTAATAATTTAGAGGGATTAAAACTAGACGGTGTATAAACATTATAAATCATATTAGTTTCACCAAATGCCTTAACACGAATAACTTTATCTTTTTTTAAACTTTCTATATCTTAAAAAGGTTTAACATCTAATTTTTTATAAATCGAAATAAACATATTTGCAAAGGCTGTCCCAAGCCTTTTTTGTCCTTCTGTATTATAGTGAACATTGTCTGTATGCTTAGGGAAATCAAACCAAGTTGCATCTTTAGACGTTTTTATTAATGCTGTATAGTAGTCTTGGTTGGTAAACTTAACCATAGCTTGTCTTACTTTATCAGATCCTCCTTCAATACCATATCGTGAATTTATTTGTCCTAGAACCATTGGTAATTCTGAAACATTTAAATCACGTCTGTAAGATTTAATCAATTTTTTTAAATTGTTTCTATAACTTTTTACAGAAGCTTCATGAATTGCATCATTCTCACCTTGCATCCATGTTAAACCATATATACTATAAGTTTTACCTTGAGAGCTAAGCTGTTTTAAATTCATTTTAATATCTTCTAAATGAAGATTATAAAGTTTTAAATTTTGTTTAAATTCTCCTTTTTCTAATAGTTTTGCTTTTGCAGCATCCCAATCTGGATTCCAAGCACCATATAACGATGTTCCTCCTAGAGAGCGTTTTATTAATAAAAATTCTTTGTTTGGATATTTCTCTGCCAATGTGAGACCAATAAAAATCTCGGGACCAAAACGTTTTTTGAAATTATATTTTTCACTAGGCTTATTTTTAGTGTATGATAGTGGTACTGCAATTGCTCCATTAAAACTAAATTTCACTCTATTAGAAATTGCTTCGACCCTTTTTATAACTGATGCATCTAAATTCTCATAGTTTCCTCCTCCAACCATATTAGATTGACCAGCTAGCAATACTATTTGAACATCCTTTTCTTGTCCAAAACTAAGTAAGACTAAAAATAGAAAAATAAAGACCATGTGGTTTTTCATAATATCATTTATTTAGTTTTATTAATTTTTCTGCAAACGATATACCTAAACGTTTTTGACCTTCAACATTATAATGTAAATTATCAGAATGTTTAGGGAAATCATTCCAATCATCATCTATAGATGTATTTATGATATCTACTTGGTCATCAGAATTAGCAACAGATTGCATTGCTAAACGCACCAATTCTGGTCCTTTTTTATATTCTCTAGGCAATACATTTATTTGACCAATAATAAATGGCATTTTATCAATATTCAAATGCTTGCGATATCCTGAAATTAAATCTTCTAAGTTTTCGCCATAATTCTTTGCTGCAAGATTATTTTTTGTATCACTTTCGCCTTGCATCCAAGTCATTCCTATAATTTTATACTCTTTCTCTAATGCTTTTAACCTTTTTAGTTGATTATCAATATTTACTTTATGAGAATTAAATAATTGCATTTGTTTACGTACATTTCCTCGTTCAGCAACTTCTGCCTTTTCAGTACTCCAATTAGCATTCCAAGCACCATATAATGACGTACCCCCTACAGCTTTTTTTATTAATAAATACTCTTGATTTGGATTTGCTTCTGCTAAGGTTAAACCAATAAATAATTCGGGACCAAAATGCTTATTAAATTTATATTTATCATTAGCATGAGAAATATAGAAAGATAAAGGTCTAGGTTTAACGTCAGTATTCTCAGAAGTACTCAACAAAACACGATGTGATATCTTTTCAATTCTTTGTTTAATAGTTTCACCTAACTTATCATAATCACCATGTCCTGCCATATTAGATTGGCCTCCTAATAAAACAACATGAACAACTTTTGAGTATGCTTGTTTTTTATTTACTCCACAAGAGCAAATAAGGAATACTAAACAAGCAGAATAAAAAACCTTAAAACATTTCATAAAACATTACTATTTATTTGATTTTACTTCTAGAATAAACAATTCATTAGGTTTCAATGTTGGGTTTGAATTAACTTCAATTCCTTTTTAAAGTACCACTTTTGGTTCTTACATTAACCAAAGATAACACATTATTACCAGTTTTCTTTTTGACCACTTTCCAAATAACAGTTTTCTTTCCAAATATTTCTAGACTCCGTAATAACAACCTTTGGAATTAAACCTTTTGAGTTAGTCATTTAAATTCTGTATTTTAAAGCCTTTAAAATGAATAATATGGATAATTTTGAATGTCAAAGTATACTAAACTTTATAAAAGAACTACAATGATGAAGCATGTAAAGTATATTTGTCAAAAATAAAATGGTCAGGCGGTTTTATATGTTCAAAATGCGGTCATGATAAAGGTTGTGAGAAATCAGGTTATAGATATCATTGCTATAAGTGTAATCATGTGGAAAGTTCAACGGCAAATACCTTATTTCACAAGGTTAAATTTGGCTTACAAAAAGCTTTTTGTGTAGTTTTTGAAATGAGC
>CALKXS010000171.1 GCA_938003745.1 uncultured Algibacter sp. | reverse complement strand
CAATCTTCTTGAGTTTGGAATTTATCTTTAAATGTCTGTCTATCAAGTTTTTTTAAAGTTTTCATCTTATTAGGATTTGTATAGAATTTACAAAACAAAATACTCATATACAATTATTTGAGATCTAAATGGGTAACTCTATTTAATTTTTTGACTTATTAATATAAACTCCATCTTATTAGTTTAAAAGATTAGAATATGGAACAATTTAAAGGTAAAAACATACTAAACTTTGTAAAAGAACTACCAAATGATGATAAATGTAAAGCGTATTTAGCCAAATATAAATGGCAAGATGGTTTTTTTACATGTTCAAAATGCCAAGGAAACAAAGGTTGTGTGAAAAAGGATTATAAAAACCATTGTTATAACTGTCATCATGTTGAAAACTCTACGGCAAACACCTTATTTCATAAGGTTAAATTTGGGCTTTAAAAAGCATTTTGTATTGTTTTTGAAATGACAACAAGTTGCAAAAGTCTATCTAGTGTTGAGTTTGCAGAACGTTATGGTATAAGCCAAACTTCAACATGGTTTTTTATGCAAAAAATACGTAAAGCCATGGAAAGTAGTAAAAAATATCCTTTAGAAGATTTAGTGCATGTAGATGAATTTACTGTAGGAGGAAAAGAAGAAGGTAAACAAGGAAGAAATTATGATAGCAAAAGGAAAAAAGCAATAATAGCAGTAGAACTCACAAACAAACAAACAAACACCAAGTAAAGCGCGTATATATAAAATCTATTGATGATTATTCTTGTAAATATTTAATACCTATTTTTGAGGAGCATATTACTACTTCGGTTAAAGTATTTACAGATAAATAGCGTGGTTATGAACCATTAAAAGAAACCTATAACATCACACAGATTAAAAGTGATAATGGTAAAAACTTCAAGAAGCTTCATATTATAATCCACCAAGTAAAATCTTGGTTAAGAACAATCCCTACACATGTGAGTAAGGATCATATTCAAAAATATTTTGATGAGTTTTCATATCGAATTAATAGATTGCAATACAAGAAAACAATTTGGCACAATACTATTATGAAAATGGTAAAACACAAACCCATTACCAATAAACAAATAATATGGAAACTAAATTTATTTATATAACATCAAATCAATCTTTTTTACTAGATTTTTTTGTAAAGAGCTTTCAGTTTTTCTGGAGATGTTATCTTCTCCCAATTCTTACCTAAAGCATTTTCCCAAAGTGGCTTAAGACTCAAAGCAACCCCTATCATAATATCAAATTCTCTATCTGTCAAGTTTGCACAAATACCAGTAGGTAATTGGATATTATGCTTCAATTTCATTTCTTTAAAAATAGCTACGCCTTCAGGATAATATTCCTCTAAATGATCAAATACTAAACAGTTCCCTATGCCGTGTTTAACACCCAAAAGATAAGATAAACCATAACTTAAAGCATGCGCAACACCAACCTGTGAATATGCAATACTCATACCTCCATGCCAACTAGCCATCATTAATTTATCTTGCGATTCTTCACTTGATAAATCATCTGATAAAAATATTTCTTTACATAAATCAAAAGCTTTTTCTCCATAAGTTTTACTAAACTCATTTAAATACGTTCCATTTAAAGACTCTATACAATGAATATAACAATCCATCCCAGTATAAAACCACTGATCTTTATCTACGTCTTTAGTTAATTCAGGATCTAATATAACTTGATCAAATGGTGTATAATCACTATTTATACCTAATTTCAATTCTGGACCAGTAAGAATAGCTGTTCTTGATACTTCGGCACCAGTTCCAGAAATAGTTGGAATTCCAACATGATAAATAGCTGAGTTTTTTACCAAATCCCAACCTTGGTATTCTTTAGACTCGCCTTTATTAGTTAACATTATAGAAACGGCTTTAGCTAAATCTAAAATAGAACCACCTCCTATTCCTATTATTCCAGAAGGGCGCTCCTTATACTTTAAAATAATTCCTTCAACTAATTTATCTACTTGTCCTGTTTTAGGCTCATCTTTTGTTGAAACATATATTATTTCATCGTCATAAGACAAGGATATTCTTGATGATATCCAAGAATTATTTTTAAATACATCGTCTATTAAATAGATAAACGGAGCATTTCTATTTAAGCGTTTTAGGGATAATATTTCACTTAACTGATTGAAACTACCTCTACCAAAAACGACTCTTGGTACCATTGGAAAGTTTTTATAGCTCATTTATTTTGTTTTCTTTTTCAAAAGGTAAAAATACCAATATTTATTTTTATTTATTTAAAAATCCCTAAAACTTGTCAGAAAATAAACTAAACATGATAACCATGTACTAATCCTTAATTTACATCTACAGACACATTTATAATTAATTTATCATTTACTTCATTCACTTTACTAAATGCTATTTTAGGAACAGATTCTTGTTGACCAGATACTGATTCTTTATGCTCCACAAAGTTTAACCATGGTGTAGCCGAACAATATATACAATCTAAACTATTAGTAGGTGGATACAAGTTTGTCGAATTTTCAATCCGTTTTTTTAATATCTTCATCATACTCTATAAATGAAAAACCAAAAGTTTTATCAGCTCTCATTAAAGTCGCAGAAACATGAATAACATCATGAACTACAACTTGATTATTCTTAATTCTATATTTAAAATTCTCTACTCAAACACTCATAATATTCTTTTTTATTCAAAGTATTTATATCTAAAACTCTCAAATTATTTTAACAGCTGGATGACGTCTAACAATGACACCAAGGTTTTATATGATTTTCCATTAGTTTCTTTTTCTGTAACTTGTTCATGAGCCCACGTAGTATGAAACGGAACATGTATAGCTTGAGCTCCTATATTTACCAAAGGCAAAACATCTGATTTTAAAGAATTTCCAATCATTAAAAATTCTGAAGGCTCAATATCTAAATGATTCAAAAGGTTAGAATAATTAGCCTCCTTCTTGTCACTTAAAACTTCTATATGATGAAAATACTTTGTTAATCCAGATTTTTCTAACTTTCGTTCTTGATCTAATAAATCACCTTTTGTAACTAAAATTAAACGATGTGTTTTAGATAATTCTTTTAAAACAGTCTCAACACCTTTCAATACATCTACCGGCTTATTAAGCATTGATTTACCAATATTTAAAATTGCCTCTATGGTTTTATTTGATACGTTATGGTTTGATAAACCTAAAGCGCTTTCTACCATTGATAGTGTAAATGCTTTTATACCATAACCATATAAATCAAGATTATCAATTTCCATTTTAAAAAGCTCTTGATCAATTTTATTTGGCGTTTCATACTCAGATAAAAGCTTACAAAATTCTTGTTCTGCTTCGCGAAAATAAGTTTCATTCATCCAAAGTGTATCATCAGCATCAAAACCAATAACCTTAATATTTTTATAATCTGTTTTCAAATGAAATGTATTAATGTTATTTCCAAACTTTCTTTGCTCGCTCTAAATCTTCTGGCGTATCAATCTCTATGCCTTCTACATCTGTCTCCACCATTTTTATTCTTTTACCGTATTCTAAGTATCTTAATTGCTCTAATTTTTCTGAAGCTTCTAAAGTTTTCATTGGTAAATTGTAAAAATCTAAAAGTGCTTGTTTTCTAAAAGCATATACACCTTTATGCTTAAAATATTTCACATCTACGCTTTTATCACGAAGAAAAGGAATTGGGCTTCGTGAAAAATATAAAGCAAAATCAAATTGATCTATAATAACTTTAACCGTATTTGGATTCTTAATTTCATGTTCATTGGTTATATTTACCATTAAAGATGCCAAGTCTACTAATTTCTCATCATCAGCTTTAAAAACCTCAATAAGTTTTATTAATGATTCTTTATCAGTAAAAGGCTCGTCTCCTTGCACATTTATTACAACATCTATGTCTAGATTTGCAATAGCTTCAGCAATTCTATCACTACCACACTCGTGTTCTTTAACACTCATTATTGCTTTACCTCCGTTATTCACTATTTCATTGTAAATAATTGCACTATCTGTAACAACAAATACATCATCAAACAAATTGGTTGCAGCAGTAGCTTCGTACGTTCTACGAATTACCGTCTTTCCACCAAGATCTTGCATGAGTTTACCAGGGAAACGTGAAGCGGCATATCTAGCCGGAATCATTGAAATTATTTTCATTTTTTATATAAATCAATTCAATTTCAAAAATATAATAATTATTACAAGTTTTATCCTTTACTAGGCTTAAACTTTCTATATACTTTAAAAATAATGAATAGAATAAAAACTACAAAAACAATAGCAAGCATTGGAAAGAATATAGAGACCAAAAACATTGTAATTGCTGTTCCTGTTTCTACTGTTGAAACAATAGGATTTCCCAAGCCTCCTGTTGAAGCAGTAGATGCCAAACGTGTTGCTCCAGCAAGTTCAAAAAATTGCACTTGCAGTACCAGCTCCAGCAATTATTGCCAATGCCTAAGTTATTACTGGACTAAGATCTACAACTGTAGAAATCATGACTATTGTACCAGCAAAAGTTCCAAGGGTATAGAAATAGTGTCTAACAAATTATCTACATAAGGAATATAATAAGCAAAAAATTCTACCACAGTTGCTACTCCTAAAGTAACTAAGGCTGCAAGGCTACCAATACATTGCCAAGATTCATTTAAATCCCACACATTAGAATATGACGCCAAACTCAAAGCAAATAGCGGCAAGAACACTCTAAAACCTACAGATACAGCTAAACCTATACCAAGACAAATACTTATAATTATTTCGAATGTCATAATTTGATTCATTGTTTAAAAATAGTAATCAAAAACTATTCCTCAAAAAAATCATCTTTAAACCCTATTAAATATAATTTTTCTTTAGCTCTTGTTACAGCAGTATATAACCATCTTAAATAATCTTTATCTATACCATTTGGTAAATAAGGTTGCTCTACAAACACTGTATTCCACTGCCCACCTTGAGATTTGTGACAAGTCATTGCATATGAAAACTTAACTTGCAGTGCATTAAAATGCTTATTATTTTTAACCTTTAAAAACTTTTTATACTTACTTGATTCGCTTTCAAAATCTTTCATAACTTCTTGATAAAGTTTATTAGAATCTTCATAAGACATTGATGATGTTTCGGCATCAATAGTATCTAAAAGTAAAACGGTTTCAATAGGTTTCATCTTTGGATAATCAACCATTCTTATTTTTACTTCCGCAAAGCGAAAACCATATAATTCTTGAATACTAAAAATTTCTAAAACCTCAATAATATCACCGTTAGCAATAAAACCTGCTTCAGTGTTAGTTTTTAGCCAGAAATAGTTATTCTTAACAACCATTAAATAATCACCAGAAGTTAATTCGTTTTCATTAAACAGAATTCGGTTTCTTATTTGTTGATTATATAAATTTGCTCTTTTATTACTTCTAACTATAATGGCTGTTTCTTCATTGCCTAAATCACTGTAAGCGTCATTTATAGCATCCATAATTTCATACCCATCTGTTAGTCTAACAATATCTTTAAACCCAGTTAAATCAAATTGAAATGACTCATGAAATGAACTTGAGAGTACATCTCTAAGTATAGTTGCGTTAGATAATATTCCAGAATCAAGACCTTGCCTAACAACTTCGTCTAACCCCATCTTAGTAACTTCTTTATCATAATTCAAAGCCAACTTATTCTCATCTAATGCCGGACTTAAATCTAATTTTACTGGTGGTAATTGCGCCGTATCTCCAATTAAAAGCATTTTACAATTCTTCCCAGAGTATATATATTGCATTAAATCATCCAATAAAGATCCGTTTTCAAAAAAATTAGATTCATCTGGAGTATCAGGAATCATTGATGCTTCATCTACTATAAAAATGGTGTTTTTATGCTTATTTGGTTGTAAAACAAACTTAACACCACCACCTTTATCTTTTTTAGGAAAATAGATCTTTTTATGAATGGTAAAAGCTTCTTTTCCAGAATAATTTGAAATTACTTTAGCTGCTCGACCAGTTGGCGCCATTAAAACAGAACTCATTTTTGCCTTCCACAAATTAGATACAATGCTACCAACGATGGTCGTTTTCCCTGTACCAGCATATCCTTTTAGCACATAAAGCACATTCTTTGAAGAATCAAGAATAAAATTAGAAAGTTGCTGTAATACAATATTTTGCTTTATTGTAGGTTCAAACGGAAAAGACTGTTTTACAAGAGAATAAAATTGGGCTGGGGTCATTTTTAGACTTGAAAATTAAATTTTATTCAAATATAGAAATCATTTTTACCAACATTGGTTTTTACGATTAAAAAAAAATTGTAGATTTGCTAAAGACCATTAATGAACTTTTAAATAAATAACATTACTATGTTTACAATACTTATAGTTACGGTTGGTGTAATTTTATTAACTATTGCTTTAGTTAAATTAGTTGATAAATTTATCTCTACAAAATTCAAACCTGTATTAATAATTGCTCTATGGATTTTAATTGCCTTTTTAGGATATAACACATACATGTCTATTTACGCACCTATACAATTCAATAAGGTAAAGGTTAAGCGTTTCCAAATAGCTATTGATAAGTTAAGAGATATTAGAGATGCACAATTAGCACATAGACAAGTTACTGGTCGTTTTGCTGATAAATTTGAAGGCTTAGTTAAGTTTATTGATACTGCTCAATTTACAATTACGCAACATAGAGATTCTAGTATTATAGATGAAGAAATGACCAAACGTTTTGGAGGTGTTGAAACTTTTAAACAAATTATTATTATTGATACTTTAGGAACAACTCCTGTTAAAGATTCAATCTTCAAAAAATCTAACAGATATAAAACGATGATGAACTTACCAGAAGGAGCAGCTAAAGCAGGAAGTAAATATGAACTAAAAGCTGGATTCATTGAGGTAAATGATATAAAAGTTCCTGTTTTTGAAGCTTTTGTAAAAAAAGATGTTGTTTTACATGATCAAGACAAAAACTTAGTAGCTCAAGAAAATCAAGTACTTTCTCAAGTAGTAGGTGTACAAGGAGATGCTATTAGAGTAGGATCTATGGAAGATGCACAAACTAATGGAAATTGGGCTCAATTATATGACACTCCAAAACAGAATTAATATTTCTGACATAACAAATAATATAGAATTGTCCATTCAAATTAGTTTGAGTGGATTTTCTTTTTGTATACTACAAAGAGACACAAATACCATTGAAACTTTAAAATATTATAATTTTGACAAAGTCTTAAACCCTTTTGAAGTTCTTAATCGTTTAAAGCATTTATTTAACTCTGAAGGCTGTTTGCAACAAAACTTCAGTAAAGTCCATATCATTCATGATAACGACTTATCAACATTAGTGCCCAAACCTATTTTTAAAGAAGACTCTTTAGCAGATTACTTAAAATTTAATTCAAAAATACTAAGGTCGGATTTCATTGCTCATGAAACCATAAATCTAAACGAATCTGTAAACGTTTATGTGCCCTATGTAAATATCAACAATTTTATTTACGATAAATTTGGCTCATTTACTTTTAAGCATGTTTCAACAATTTTAATTGAACACACCCTGTTAATAGAAAGACATTCTAAAACAGAAAAAGTATATGTTAACATTAGCAAAAATCATTTTGAAATTATCATTATAAATAAAGGAAGATTAATCCTGTACAACGCTTTTAAATACAAAACTAAGGAAGACTTCATTTATTACCTTCTTTTTACTATAGAGCAGCTTAAATTAAACCCAGAAACTCTCAATTTAATATTCATAGGAGATATAGATAAAAAAGAAGAATTGTATTTAATAGCATATAAATATATTAGGCTTGTTTATTTAGGAAACAGAGAGGATAATTTTAAATATAATGCAGACGCACAACCAAATAGTTACCATAGCGATTTCGCTTTAATAAAAAGTTTTTAATGAGAATAATTTCTGGATTATATAAAAGCAGAAAAATTATAGCCCCAAAAAATCTACCAGTTCGCCCAACTACAGATATGGCTAAAGAATCACTATTTAACATCTTAAATAATAATTTTTACTTTGATGATATTTCAGTTTTAGATTTATTTTCAGGCACCGGTAATATAAGTTATGAATTTGCCTCTAGAGGTACAGTGCAAATTACATGTGTAGACCAAGACTTTGGCTGTGTTAAATTTATCAACAAAACAGCTAAAACTTTTGATATGCCTTTACAGATTATTAAAAGTGATGTTTTTAAATATTTAGAAAAAGCAACCCTACAAGTAAATATCATATTTGCAGACCCTCCATACAACTTTACAGTAGATCAATTCTCCAAAATTCCAAAACTAGTATTTAAAAACAACTTATTATTAGATGACGGTATTTTAATTGTAGAGCATTCAAAGCACACCGATTTATCTACCCTAGAGAATTATGCATATTCCAAAAGTTACGGAGGAAATATGTTTAGCTTTTTCAACTTAAAATAATTCATTTTCTAAAAAACACCTTTTAATTCATTATTTTTCAAGAAATTGGTATTGTTCCTAAGGGTCATCTTGACTCTAATATTTATATTTTCTTATAGAGGTCAATAGTTAGTTACTTATTAATTCCGCTTGATTTATTTTATCTTTATTCACCATTTTGAGGATAAGATTATTGAATATTGTAGTTTTGTTTTGAGACCTGTTTATTCTAAAACAAAATTCGTTAAAATATCTATCTAAATTATTGTCACTAACCCAAGAATAAGTTATTCTTATCCAAGATTTAACTTGGTGTATCATTGTATGAAGGAGTTTAAAATTTAAACCTCCATTACTTTCTATTATGTGATGTTATAAGCATTTGCAACAGGACTAGAACCCCTCCATTTATGTTTGGTAATCTTTGCATTTCGGCTGATCTGGTTGATAAAAATGTATTGTAAAGATTGAGCTGAAAAATCATCTATTTTCATAGTATACATTCTTTTTACCTTTCCATCTTCTGTAAGCCGAAGAGCTGTAATGGCCTTCTTTTTCTTAACATTGTAGCTTCTGCCAACTTTTGCTTCTTCTCTGCCTCCTAATACAAATTCGTCTACATGAACAACGCCGTCCATAGGGGTATTTCCTTTAGAAGACATAGCTTCTCTTACTTTAAGCATAAAAGGTCTAGCTGTTTTTTCTGTTACTCCGTAACGTACTCCCATGTAACTCGCAAATAATCTTTTGGTGCTTGTAGCCATCTCAAAACAAATGAAAAATGCTTTTCGAACACCAATTTGACTTTATGAAATAAAGTATCTGACGTTGCAGATTCTGTATGTCTACAAATGTTACATTGCCTAGAGAAATCAAAACGAGTTTGAAAGGTTGTATGATGACATCTTGAACATTTAAATGGTATTTCAGACTTCAATCCTGCTAAATATTCTTTACAATCTGTGTCTGTTTTGAAGCGATCAGAGAACTCTAGAAGATTTTGACCTTTGAAAATATCCATAATTTATATATCTAATCAACTTGTAAACAATAAGTTAACCACCTAGATCGATATTTTATTGCTGATTTTTTAGGTAAGAATCTATAAGCAATAAAACCTGCAACTATATTTGATAAAAAATGAGTAAAACTTCTTGTCTAGAACGTTTAATCTGGCAAATATTTTTAAGTTCATCATTGACGGTTTCTATAATAATCCTTTTCTAAGTAAAATTTTATCACTCATTGTCATTAAAGAGTTCTTCATGTTGTTTTTAATATGCTTAATTAAATGTAATCCATCAGAAAAATAAACTACATTAAACCTTTACCAACATAACCTTTGTCTACATATAATTTCCCATATATTTTATCTAAAAAACGTTTATTTTTTAGCAGTGTTATATCATTTACATTAGCTTTTGTTATAGTAAAGTTTGGAATTTCTCTCTTTATCATTTATGACAATATGAATCTTAAATCCATGAAACCATCCCATAGTAGATTTACCAGTACAATACCTTTGAATACTTTATTGTTTCTAATACGTTTAGGCTTACAAACTCTAACAAGTGTAGAATCTAAAAAAGAAATTCCTCTAGACTCTACTAAGTAACAGGCTTTTTAAAAACAAACTTATAGCTATTAAATTCTAACCTACTAGTTGGAATGTCTAATTTTATGGTAGGATTTACTAAGCCACATTATTTACCTTAGGAACCATGACAAAACGTAATTTCACAAAAGAATTTAAGCAAACCATTATTGATTTGGTTAGCTCAGATCACAAGGTTAGCGATTTAAGCAAAGAATATTCGATT
>CALKXS010000170.1 GCA_938003745.1 uncultured Algibacter sp. | reverse complement strand
AGTAAGATCAATTTTTCTATTCTTTCGATATCTTGTAAATGTGTTTTTAAAATATCAAAACCACTAGATGTCATGGCTTTAAAACACATTTCAATTTGCCAGCGTTGTTTGTATTCTTCTTGCGCTTTTTCGGGTTTATTGAAGGATACTATAATCAAAAAATCTTGTTTCCCTTTTTTGTTATTGAGTTTACAACCTAATAAATAACAAAGTTGTTCATTGATTTTTACAATCTTATTATAATGTAGTAACTCATTGGTTTTAAATCTAGTAAACAAGTGAGATGCCTTAATGACTTTGTCTTTATGGGGAAGAAATACTTTAAAATTATTACGAATCCGAATATAATATCTAATATTTTCACGGTTAAGAAACTCCAACCATTGCTCTCCCAGAAATTCTCTATCTGCTACTACTGATTCAATAACTTGTTTTCCAAAAAGGCAAATAAACCTATTGATTAAATCGATGCGCCCCTCACTATTGGAGTTTCCCCTTTTATCAAGCATAGTAAATAGCAACGAGAAGGCAACTGCTTTGTAAACAATGCCTAACATGAAAATATTGATATTGGTTTGTCCAAACTTCCAATTGGTTCTATCAATACTCAGTATGAGTTTACCTTGCTTGGGAAGTAGGATGAAAACAAGACGAGCAATAAGGTCTGCATCTAAACTGTAATTAGCAATAAAGCGCTGTATGCGTCTTAAAGAGGATTCACAGCTACATTCGGTATCAAAAGCATTAGCTAGCTTTTCAAAAGTAACTGTTTGTACTTTGCATAGGGCGATTACAAAATGTGAAAATCAGTTTTAATCGCGCTAAATTTATTTTTCCTTGTAAATGAGTGTTAAGGACACGAGTTAATTCACTGTTTTTAGTGATAACATTGGTTTTCTTTATTTAGATAAATAAGTCGGAATTATCTGTATAATATATTAATAATCAATGTTTTAAATCGACAACTTAACACTTAATATATTAAAAATCAATAGGTTGTTTTTTTGTTATTTACTAAGGTAAAAGGTTTAAACTGTATATTAATAATTGTAGTTTTTTTTGTTACTATGTATTCCTGAAATTTGTTCAGAATTACCAAAAAGGATACTTTGTATAATAGGTTCCTAAAAAATTGGTAAAGATGAAAACTTCACTTGTTTTGAACGTAAACTAGATGATAAAGTGTTTATTGGACCATTTAATAGTGTGCTTATTACGGGCATAGAACTATTATCTATTGGCCTTAGGAAGCAAAACCATTAATAAGATACGAATAAAGCAATTAAATTAGGTTTAATCTAAGTATATAAAAATTAATAATTTTTAGGAGCAATCATTACATGACCCAACCATAAGTAAACTAATAGAGTCAACTTCATAACCGTTTACAGGAGTTAAAGAAAATTTTGTAGTTAGGCATTCAACTTTGCCGCATACTTTACATTGAAAATGTGGATGGACGTCATTGTGTGTGTCACAAGAACAGTTTTGACATTTAGCATACCATTTTAGGCCTCCCTTTCCTATAAACGAATGTACAACACCGTCATCCATCAACTTATCTAGAATGCGATAAACCGTAGTTTTATTCATTTCTGATGACAATGATTTTACTAAATCTACTACAGATATAGCTCGTTTCTCTTTATTAAATACAGTAATTAATGTTTTTACTTGTTTTGTTTGTCTTGTAATTCCCATAATGTAAAATATTGCAACTAAGTTGCATCTTAAAAAAAATCGGAGTAATATTGCAACTCAATTGCAATATTTTTTTAAATGATACTAGCCATTAATAAATCAGACACAATAGGTATTTTATCTAGCACCTTATGTATCGTACATTGTATCGCTACTCCATTTTTGTTTGCTTTTCAAGCGAATGCTTTGAAGTGTTATGAATTTAAACCTTTATGGTGGTCTAGCCTAGATATTATATTCTTAATCGTTTCCGCACTTGCAATATATAAATCTTGTATGAGTATATCAAACAAATGGATTGTAATTGCACTTTCTATAAGTTGGCTTTTACTTGTGCTAATAATAATAAATGAAAAACTAGCTTGGTTTGATATTCAAGAAACTACGGTTTACCTGCCTTCTTTAAGCTTAATTTTTTTTCATTGGTATGGAAGTAAATTTTGCCAATGTAAAAATGAAAGATGTTGTATTAATGAGCTCTAATAAAATAGATAAGGATAATATAGAATTTATTGGTGATAATCATATCACAACAAATTTAACAACACCTTCAAGGGGTTATGTTTTTGAAAAACCTAATAATGAAGAAATAGCTGATATAAAAGAGTATTTTCAAAAAATAATGGAAGAGCTAGGTATAGATATTACAAATGATAGCTTATCTGGAACACCATACCGTGTGGCAAAGATGTATATTAAAGAACTATTTTATGGTTTGAATCCTGATAATAAACCAAGATTTTCAACTTTTTATAATAAGTATAGTTGTAAAAAAATGTTGATTGAGAAAAATATCATTTTAGATTCATCTTGTGAACATCATTTTATGCCTATAGCGGGATTTACATATGTGTATCATATTTATGAAAATCAAGTTATTATGTTTGAAAATTAAATACATAAGTAGATTATTATGTACACCGCCAGTAAGTTTAAGAACGACTTTATTTACAAATTTTAAAGGATTTACAAGAAGTGTTAAAAACTAAAAGAGTCATAGTTATTGTAAAACACTTGAGTCTTTCTTCTTGAAGTATTAAAGATAAAAACAGTTTTACTATAAGCTTGAAATATGGAGTACAATTTGAAGAGAAAACACATAGAGATGAATTTATCAATGCAATTAATTACGAATTAAAGTAAAAATAATTTTTATGTTAGAAGCAAATAATCTTTCTATGCGCTATGAGGATACATTGGCGCTTAAAGACTTAAGTTTTACGGTTGCTCCAGGAGAAATTTTTTGCTTATTAGGGCAAAATGGAGCGGGTAAAACAACAACTATTAATATTTTTTTGGGGTTAATTAAACCAACTTCTGGTAATGCTTTAATTAACGGAGTATCTACAAAGGAAAAAAGAACTAGAGTATCTATAGCCTACATTCCAGAAATAGTTCAATTGTATGGACATTTATCTGGGTTGGAAAATTTAGATTTTTTTACTAGGTTGGCTGGCTTTTTTTACACCAAAGTAGCGCTTGTTCAGTTGTTAAAAAAGACAAATCTTCAAGAAGAAGCTTACAGTAAAAGATTATCTACTTACTCTAAAGGTATGCGACAAAAAGTTGGAATTGCCATTGCTTTGGCTAAAAAAGCATCATATATTTTGATGGATGAGCCAACATCTGGTTTAGATCCTAAAGCTTCTGTGGAGTTTGCAGAAATATGTAAAGAGTTATCTGCAGATGGTGTTGGTATTCTTATGGCAACCCATGATATTTTTAATGCTGTAAATATAGGTTCAAAAATAGGTATCATGAGAGAAGGAGCTTTAGTGCATACTGCAGAAACTTCAGAAATATCGGCTCAAGAGCTTCAAGATTTGTATATAAAAACAATTTAATCAAAATTAAATATATAACTAAAAATGAATTTTAAAAACATCGTATTTGTACTATTCCTCCTAGCAATACAATTTGGTTTTTCACAATCTAAAGTCAGTGGGAAGATTTTAGATAAAAATAATGCTCCAATTCTAGGAGCTAATATTATAATTACAAATAATGAAGTAAGACAAAAGGTTACCTTTACTGATAATGATGGAAATTTCGGTCTTCAACTAGATGAGAGTGGAAGCTTCAACTTAAAAGTAACTTTTATTGGTTTTAAAACTTATAAAGCGTCAATTGTGGTTGTAATAAAGCAAGATATTGATTTGGGAAATATTACTCTTATGGACTCATTGGAGTCTTTGCAATCTGTTGAAATTATAGGAAGAAAACGAAAAGATTATAACAGTGATTATTCTTTTTCTGCAACAAAAATAGCTATTAAAAATAAAGAACTGCCACAAGCTGTAGCAACTGTAACGAAAGAACTTATAGCAGATCGCCAAGCATTTCAATTACCAGATGCTGTAAAAACGGTAAGTAATGTTTCGATTACTGGCTTGTACAATCACTATAATATTCGTGGTATTACTCAAGCTGATGATGGACAAGTAGTAAACGGTATGCGTACACGTCAATATTATTTTCTGCAACCAATAACATCACATTTAGAACGTGTAGAAGTCATTAAAGGACCTTCTTCTGTTACTTTTTCTAGTGCAGACCCTGGAGGAACTATAAATATGGTAACTAAAAAGCCATTACGTGAAAAGCGTAGTGAAGTTTCTTTATCAACAGGAAGTTTTGGTTTGTTAAGAGCAACTGCCGATTTTACTGGACCTTTAAACGATTCTAAAACCTTATTGTATCGTTTTAATGCTGCTTATCAAGATGCAGATTCATTTAGAGATGTTGTAAACAATAATGCAATTTTATTGTCACCATCTTTAAGTTATATTCCTAATGAGACCACATCACTTAATGTGGAAATGATTTATAGCGATGCTGAAAGTAATTTAGATAGGGGTCAACCAATTTTTGGTGCAATTAATGGCGAATTTGACATTAATAGTACACCTATTACAAGAAATGTTGGAGCATCAAACGACCACTATAAGAATAAAGAGCTTATGTTTATGGCTAGCTTTAACAAGAAGTTTGCAGAAAACTTTGGTTTTAATGCACAATACATGAAACAAACTTGGGATGAAGATTTGGCTGAACATAGATTTGATGGTGCGGCAGTTGACATTGATGGGAATGTGATTCCTACACTTGCAAGAATGCGATATGATCAAAGACAGCAATTTTGGGAAACCGATAATTTTAGTGGTTATTTTAACTACGATATAAAGAAATTTGACTTTACTAATAAAATTTTGATTGGTTTTGATGCAACACGTTGGGAAAGAAAAACAGGAGCAGGATTCCTTCGTGCAAGACGCTATTTAACAGTTAGTGGTGGTCAGTCTAATTTTGACCCATCAAACCCTGGTAATTTTCAGCAAATGGAAGTGAACGGTGTTACTATGCCAGTACCTGCGGTTCCTCATTTCAATTTAGAAAAACCTTTTAACGGAGCTAGAAACACAAACGCTTACAACCTTTCTGAATTAACAATTCCTGCAAATTTAACAACATCAAATGGTATCTATCTTCAAAACCAATTTAAGTTTGGAAAGTTTTCAGCCTTAGTAAATTTCAGGTATGAGTGGTTCTTAGATATTTTTAATTATGAAGGAGATGAGCAAGAGTTTAAAACTAACGCCTTTGTACCTAGACTAGGTTTGACTTACGAAATTACTAAAAATATTAGTGCATACGCTACTTATATTGAAGGTTTTCAACCACATACAAATACGGTATCGCTATCACCAAGTGCTGAAGGCTTCTTTTGGTCTGCTTCACCAGCAAGATTTGATCCTTTAGAAAGTAGCTTAACAGAGGTAGGAGCTAAAGCAGAATTTTTAAATGGGAAGATCTTTGCTAACTTCTCAATTTTTGAGATTACTCAAAAAAATATTTTAATGGGAGATACGTATGATTTGGATAATCTAACAACACGAGGAGAACAACGTAGTAGAGGTTTTGAAATGGATATTTCTGGTTACGTTTCACCAAATTTTCGACTTATAGCATCTTATGGTTTTAATGATGCTGAAATAGTAGATGATGCTATAGAAGATTTTATAGGAAAACGTATTGGAGGTGCTCCAAAGCATAATGCAAATTTTTGGGGACGATATGATTTTATGAATAAAACCTTAAAAGGTATAGGTGTTGGTTTTGGTGCGCAATATGTAGATGAAAAATATACTTGGTATAATCCAACTTACAATACTGCTAGATTACTATTACCAGAATATACTGTATTTGATGCTGCTGTATATTACAGACCAAACAGTTCTGGAATTCAATTAACACTTAAAGTAAATAATTTATTTAATGATACATATTGGTTGGGTGGTCTTAATCCTTCTAGATTAGGCCCAGGAGCACCACGAAATATATTGCTTAACGCTACATATCAATTTTAGCTTTCATGAAAAATGATGTAGTCGTTTTATTGGGAAGACAGTTTTTCAAGAAGACCTTTAGTAAAAAAAGTCTTCTTGCTCTGTTGTTGCTTTTTGTTGCGGTTTTAACTTACGTAACTATAAATGGATGGAATGCTTTTGAGGATCGTCATGAAAATATCGAGCATCATCAAAACGAATCTAGAGATAGTTGGGAATCTAATCCGGATAAGCATCCACATAGAATGGCTCACTTTGGTTCCTTTGTGTTTCGCACGCAACATCCGCTACGTATTTTTGACTCTGGTTTAGAAAGTTACACAGGTAATTCTATCTTTTTAGAAGCACATAAACAAAACACTGCAAATTTTTCGGAAGCAGCTTTGTCTACTGGGTTAGTTCGTTTTGGTGATTTAAACATTGCACTATTATTACAACTCATTTTACCATTAATTATTTTTTTTATTGGCTATGCATCTATTGTATCTGAAAAAGAAAACGGCACGCTCAAAATAATCTACCTTCAAGGGGTATCAATGAGGCAGATATTATTGGGTAAGGTATTGGGATTGTTTATGGTGTCTGCGTTGTTTTTTATACCAGCTTTAATAGCCCTGTGGAGTATTGCGTATTTGGAAAACCATGATATGAATAGTGAACTTATAATGCGCTCATTTTTAATTACAATGAGCTATGTATTATTTTTTATTGTATTGTGTTTTGTAACAGTAATTATTTCTGCTAAAAGTGAAAATTCAAATAAAGCCTTATTGAGTTTGTTGGGAGGATGGTTGTTGTTTTTTATAATTATCCCAAAAACGGCACAGGTTGTAGGTAGCTATATTCACCCAAATTTATCTAAAATTGAGTTTAGAGAAGCAATTGAAATCGAGGTAGCCAAACAAGGTGATAGCCACAACCCAGACGATCCATATTTTAATAAAATCCGTGATTCAGTTTTGAAGACTAATAATGTTACCAGTGTAAAAGAATTACCATTTAATTATAGTGGCTTTTTAATGAGTAAAGGTGAAGAGCAATCAGCTAAAATTTATGCTAATCAACATAATAAATTAATTGAAAGTTATGAGAAACAAAATAGTATAACCAATGGTTTAGTATTGTTGAATCCTTATTTAGCGATTAAGAACTTATCCATGGGCTTGTCTGGGACAGATTTTTATAATTACACTAATTTTCTTTCTCAAACAGAAATATATAGATATCAGCAGTCTCAATACATGAATACACTTCAAATGAAATTTATTAGCAATAAGGCAGAAGGTAGCGAAGGGAAAGTACATGTTGTAGATAAAAGTTATTGGAAAGATGCGCCAAAATTTGATTATAAATATGTTGCTGTTTTTGAAACCATGAAACATCAATTATTAACAATATTGGCTTTATTAGTTTGGTTATTGTTAATACTTATTATGACTTATTTTTCTAATCGTTTTAAAATTATTTAGTAATGTATAGTTTGTTGATTAAACATTTTTTTAGATTAAAAACAGTATGGTTAGTATTTGGAATACTAATTATTTTGGGTGCTTTCAGTATCAGTACAGGAAAGCAGTTTCTATCTCAAAAAGAAGAAGCGATTACTAAAGCTATAACCCAGCAACAAAAGCATTTAAAAATACAACGACAATATCATAAAGATGATATTGGGTTACTTTCTTATTATTTAAAGTTCTTATTTATAAATCCTGTGCAACCATTAGCAGGTATTTCAATTGGACAAAGTGATTTGAATTCTTATATGCAAAGTGTAAGTATTCTGGCGCTTGAAGGGCAAAAGCATAATACAGATTTGGTAAATCCTATGCGGCAACAAGTTGGGAATTTAGATGTGGGATTTCTTATTGTTTTTCTATTTCCTTTAATTGTCATTACTTTGAATTTTAATTTATTATCAGATGAAGAAGAAAAAGGGACATGGAAAATGATTGTTATTCAATCTAAATCATCTTTTAAGTTTTTACTCACCAAATTATCTATAAGGTTAGTGTTTGTATTTGCTGTTTTAGGCCTTTTGTTTTTGACTTCTAAAATGATTTTAGGTATTCCGTTTACTAAAGATTTCTTCATTATAATTGCGATGAGCTACTTATATGTTTTATTTTGGTTTGCACTTTGCTTTTTTGTGATACTATTACGAAAATCTTCAAGCACCAATGCTATTTCGTTGTTGGCTAGTTGGTTGCTATTGGTTGTTTTTTTACCGGTAACAATAAGCAATTACATTACTAACGTATACCCTATAGACGAGGCATTTACCATGGAAATAAAGCAAAGGGATGCTTATCATGAAAAGTGGGATACCGATAAAAAAGAAACGCTAGAAAAGTTTTATGAGCATTATCCGCATTTAAAAAAATATGGATTTAAAACCGAAGGGTTTTCTTGGTTATGGTATTACGCTATGCAACAAATGGGTGATGATGATTCAAAAACTGAATGTGAAGGATTGTATAATAAAATTAAAAAAAGGGAAGTATTAAGTAAAAAGATAGCGCAGTTTTTTCCGCCGCTACAATTGCAATTATCCATGAATACTATTGGAAAAACAAGTTTAAGTAATCACATTGATTTCTTAAGCGCCACAACTAAATTTCATGAAGGTGTACGTCTAGATATATATCCCAAAATTTTTGAAAATCATCATCCAGATGTAGTAGATTTTGAAAAATATAAACCTGAGTTTTTTAAATCTGAAACAAATTTTAGTTTAATAAAAAATGTGTTTTCAATGTTTGTTATTTCTTTGATTTTAATTAGTTTTGGCGTGTTTATAAATGTTAAGCATTTTTGTTAAAACTAGATTGAACTACAAATTTAATAAGTTATTGAGTACAGCGTGTTACTATTTCATTATTTTGAAAATTGTAATAACAATCAAATCCGCAGTCTAATTCTTGAGCGATGTTCGTTATGATATTTTGTTTAAGATTATCAAAAAAACAAGCGTGTTTATCTTCTTTTATAATTTCTATTATTTTGTCTAAATATATAGATTTAGGGAAAGGTTCGTAAATTTCCTACTTGATCGCATCCAATATAAATTCCACTATTTTCTTGATTTATAATATCGGATTTTAGCGAATTCAATTTGTTGTTTTTCTTTTGGATCTCTCCAATCAGGTCGAATTTCAAATAAGATTACAACTTTTCCATCATATGAATATCCAATATCAACTTGTTCTCGGGTTTCAATATCCTCAGGACCTAATGAGTCAACACATTTTTTTATTGTAGATTCATTTATATCAATCGTTTTATTTGTCATTCATTTATATTTTTTTCAGCTGTCTCGTCCTGAAATATGGCTACAGGTTAAAATTGAATTTACGCTGATAATTGATATACCATATTGGGTGTTTTGAAATCTAAAGCTAAGTGTAATCTTATTTCGTTGTATAAATTAATTGCATTTTTTGTAGCTCGTTT
>CALKXS010000169.1 GCA_938003745.1 uncultured Algibacter sp. | reverse complement strand
ATTGCTTTTGGATTTCCTTACTCGAAAAACCCTTTTTAGTTGCGGTTAGTAGAAACATCGTTTTATACCAAACTAGAAAAGATAGGTTCGAACTTTGCATAATTGTGCCGCTTCTTAACGAGGTTCTACTTCGGCATTTTTTACACTCATAACTCCATTTACTCTTTATCCAATAATGACTATCGTGAGCACATCTTTTACAGACAACTCCTATTTTATCTCGCTCTGCCTTAAAGTGATTACGACAGGACTCCTCACCATCAAAATGGGATGTAAAACTGAAAATATTCATCCTTATTTTTTTATCTAAAATAAGTCTTTTTTATAATTATGCCTAATTACGGATATTCAAATTACTTTATACATTTAAATGTTTAACCAATTAAAAATTAATTAATTATGAAGAAATTATTTGTGGAGTTTTTTGGAACATTTTAGTTTGTTTTTTGAGGTTGTGGAAGTGCTATTTTTGCAGCTGGATTTCTTCCTGAGCTAGGAATAGGTTTTGTAGGTTTGTCACTTGCATTTGATCTAACAGTATTAACTATGGCTTATGCTGTAGGACATATTTCTGGAGGACATTTTAATCCTGCTGTATCTTTAGGTTTATGGATTGGAGGGAAATTTGAAACTAAAAATTTAGTTGGCTATATTGTGGCGCAAGTTGTTGATGCAATAGCAGCAGCAGAACTCTTATATTTAATTCTGTCAAACAAAGCAGATTTTGTTTCAATAGGTGATTTAGCAGCCAATGGATATGACGAGTTATCACCAGATGGTTACTCTATGACTGCAGCTTTAGTAGCAGAGTTTTTGTTAATAGTATTTTTCTTATTAATTATTTTAGGAAGTACCAATGAAAGAGCGCCCAAAGGGTTTGCTCCAATAGCAATAGGTTTGGGATTTACATTAATGCATTTAATTAGTATTCCTATTACCAACACATCTGTTAATCCTGCTCGTTCTACAAGTCAAGTATTACTTGCTGGAGGAGAGTTTACAGGTCAACTTTGGTTGTTTTGGGTAGCTCCAATTGCAGGTGCTATCGTTGCTGGTTTTATTCATAAAGGCGTATTTGATAAGGAATAATTTTCTAAATCATTAAAAGAATAACATACAAAAGCCTCATTTTTATGAAAATGAGGCTTTTGTATGTTTGAGTAGTTGCTTATTATAAATTAATTTCAGCTACTGTATTTTCTGTAGAAGCTATTACATTACCTCCTTTTGGTTCTATTGTAATATTTAAACCCAGTGCATCTTCAGTATAAGGTATAGCTTTTAGCTGTCTATCTGCTTCGTTTAAAATTCCTAAACTAACCATTCTACCTTGTAACTCTGCCCATATTTGATAACATTGTTCTTCTGGTAATTGAGGAAGAGATACAACATCAATCATTGTCGTTTTCTCTTTAGGATTTATATATGCAACTGTTTTTAAGTTTTTTGCACGTTCATTTCCAGAAATGATATATTTTTCTGTTTCTGGATTGTTAAGCTTCAATAATTGACGCATTACATCTCCAAGCATTTTATTGTTCTGTTCAATGTCACTACGCAGATCATCTATTTCCTCATCAACCACCAATGTCTCATTATGTAACATTAGATTTTGATTATAAAAATATATAGAGGTTCCTGCAAATAGTAAAGCTACAATACTTGCTGCTACAGCAAATTTATACCAAGATTTGTATTTGGTAGACTTGTCTCTAGTTAAACTAAAAACTGGTTTCTCATCAAGTTCTTCTAAAATATTATTTAAAATATGTTTAGGAGCTTCTTCTGCATTACTTTTTGCAACAATTTCTAAGTTAAATTGCATAGTGGTGTATGCATTTTGTACTTCTGGATATTTTGAAATATAAACTTCTACTTTTTCTGTTTCGGCAGGAGTAGTAGTTCCTATTAGATATTTGTCTAGTAGGCCAGAATTTAAAAAAGTATTAATTTTTTCATTCATGACTTTGTTTAGTTAGGGTTATAAATTTTCTTCAATTCGCGTAAACCAATTTTTAATCTCGACTTGATGGTTCCCAACGGAATATCTAGATCGTCACTAGCTTCTCGTTGTGTCATACCCTCAAAAAAGAGGGCATTAATAACAATTTGATATTTTTCATCAAGTGTACTTAAATGTTTTTTTATGTCTAAGACATCTTCATTTAGCATGCCTGATGTTATTGTATATACGGCAGAGGTTTCAATTTGGACTTCTTTTTCTGTTTTATTCTTTAATGAACGAACTTTATCTATAGCACTATTATAAGCAATTCGATATAACCAAGTAAACAATTTAGCTTTATTAGGATCATACTTTTTAGAATATCTCCAAACTTTGACAAAACTTTCTTGAAGTATATCCTGAGCAGTATCGTTATCAGAAATTATTTTTTTTATAACACCTAATAAAGCATCAGCATAATTCTCATATAAGAGAGCTATAGCTTTTTTATCACTAACTTGTAATAGGGTAATAATTTCTTTTTCTAAGGCTGAAATCAAAATGATTTTGTTTAAAATATATGTCCAATATAAGACTTATTCATAATAAAGGTAGGAATTTATTTTATATTATAAAATGTTAACTTCTGCTTCTATAAATATATTAAATAGTCTCTTAATTGTTTTTTGAATTAATTTTGAAAGGTTTAAAATGTCAGAACCCTTAGCATTTCCATAATTTACAAGCACTAAAGCTTGATTTTTATGTACACCATAATTTCCCAAACGCTTACCTTTAAAACCAGCTGTTTCAATTAACCAACCAGCAGGAACTTTAACAGTATCATCTGAAACTGGGTAACAAGGAATATTTTGAAAGCTCTTTTCTAATAAAGAATATTGTGCTTTTGAAATTACAGGGTTTTTAAAAAAACTACCACTGTTTCCTATGTCTTTTGGGTTTGGCAATTTACTTTCTCTAATAGCTATTACGGCTTGAGAAATATTTTGAATACTAGGATGTTTTATCCGCATAACTTCTAACTGAGAAGTTATGGCGCCATACTTAGTAAACAGTTTGTGGTTTCGTTTAGATAATTTAAATGTAACACTTGTAATTATATATTTTCCTTTAGCTTTTTGTTTGAATATAGAATTTCTATAACCAAAATTACAATCAGCTTTATTAAAAGTCTCAAATGTTTTATATTCTAGTGATAGTGTTTCGCATGATACAAACAAGTCTTTGAGCTCTACACCGTAAGCACCAATGTTTTGAATAGGAGCGGTGCCAACATTACCAGGAATTAGAGACATGTTTTCTAAGCCTCCAAAATTATTATTTAAACACCAAAGAACAAATTCATGCCAATTCTCGCCTGCATTGGCTTTAACAATAGCAAAATCTTCATCTTCAGAAATAATAGAGATTCCTTTTAAATTTATATGAATTACTAATGAATCTTGATTTTTTGTGAGTAACATATTACTGCCTCCTCCTAAAATTAATTTATCAGGATAATCCTTTAAAAGTAATACCTTTTTTAAGTATTCAATATTACTTATAGAAACGAAATGTTTAGCTTTTACATCAATGCCAAATGTATTAAATGATTTTAAAGATATGTTGTGTTCAATATGCACTAGTCTTTATAGTTTTTTAAGGCTTCTTTTAAAATATTTACAGCTTTTATCAAGCTTTCTTTATTAAGTACGTAAGCAATTCTAATTTGGTTTAATCCAATTCCTGGAGTAGAATAAAAACCACCAGCAGGGGCAACCATAACAGTCTCACCATCAACATTAAAATCTTCTAAAAGCCATTGTGCAAAATGATCGGAATTTTTTATTGGTAATTCTACAATACAGTAAAAAGCACCTTTAGGTTTAGCTATTTTAATGTTATCTATTTTTTCTAATTCAATAATTAGTATATCACGTCTATCAACATATTCTTTAATAACATCATCAAAATAACTTTGAGGGGTATCTAAAGCAGCCTTACTTGCAATTTGTGCATATGTAGGAGGGCTTAATCTTGCTTGTGAAAATTTTAAAACAGTATGCCGTACAGCTTTATTTTTTGTAACTAAACATCCTACACGAGCACCACACATACTATATCTTTTAGACACTGAATCTATGACAACAGCGTGCTGATCTAAGCCTTCTTCTTCCATAATAGAATGATGTGTACCACCATCGTAAACAAATTCACGATATACTTCATCAGCAACTAAAAATAAATCGTTTCTTTTTACAATAGAAGCTAGTTTTTGTATTTCCTTTTTAGTGTATACATAACCTGTTGGATTTCCAGGGTTACATATTAATATTGCCTTGGTTTTTGGTGTTATAAGTTTTTCGAAAGTATCAATAGATGGTAATGCAAAATTATCATTAATATTACAAATGGCAGGAACAACTTTTACTCCAGATGCTACCGAAAATGCAATATAGTTAGCGTAAAAAGGTTCAGAAATAATAACTTCATCTCGAGGGTCCATTATGCTGCTAAACAAAAATAGCAATGCTTCACTAGCACCTGTTGTTACAACAATATCTTTGTAATCAACTTTAATATTATGTTTGTTGTAATACAGAGCTAATTTTTTTCTATAACTTTCAGAACCCTCAGATCTAGAATAAGAAAGAATTTCAATATCATTTTCTTTTACCGCTTTTAAGGCTGCTTCTGGTGTTTTTATATCGGGTTGACCGATGTTTAAATGATAAATTGATTTTCCGTCCTTAATGGCTTGTTCTGCATAAGGGACTAATTTTCTAATAGGAGATTCAGGCATCAATAACCCTTTTCTAGATATAGTTGGCATTTATTTTGTAGTTAAGATGCAAAGTTGAGGAAATTATCTTAAAGTTTTTTTAAAAATAGACTCTAAATCTACAAGTCACTTTAAAGAGTTGTAAATCTATATATCAATCAAATCATCTTTTTAGTGCGTAAAGACCTTTTATTTATATTAATGTTTATCTGTTTTTCTAATTCTGTTTTTTGTCAGGATAAATTTTTTATTCAAAATGATAAAGGAGCAGATAAAATTAATTAAATGTCAGTAGTTAGTTAGTTAGTTAGTTAGTTAGTTAGTTAGTTAGTTAGTTAGTTAGTTAGTTATTAATTCGGCTTGATTTATTTTATCATTATTAACCATTTTGAGAACAAGATTGTTGAATATTGTGGCTTTGCTTTGGGATCTGTTTATTCTAAAACAAAATTCGTTAAAACATCTATTTAAATTATCGTCACTAACCCAAGAATAAGTTGTTCTTATCCAAGATTTAACTTGGTGTATCATTGTGAAGCGCTTTAAAATTTTAAATCTCCATTACTTTCTATTTGTGTGATTTTATAAGCTTTTTTAATAGAACCATAACCTCTCCACCTATACTGTGGTAATCTTTGTATTTCGGTTGATATGGTTGACAAAAATATATTGTAAAGATTTTGCTTATAAATCATCTATTTTCATAGCATGCATTCTTTTTACCTTTTCATCTTCAGTAAGCTGAACAGCTGTAACGCCCTATTTTTCTTAGCATCGTAGCTTCTAATAACTTTTTTTCTTCTCTACCTCCTAATACAAATTCGTCTAGATGAACAACTCCATCCATAGGATTATTTCTGCTGGAAGACATAGCTTCTCTGACTTTAGGCATGAAAAGTTTAGCTGCATTTTCTGTTACTCCCATGTAACTAGCAGATAAACTTTTGGTGCTTGTAGCCATCTCAAAACAAATGAAAAATGCTTTTCGAACACCAAATTTGACCTTGTGACATACAGAATTTGCCGTTGCAGATTCTGTATGTCTACAAATGTTTCATTGCCTAGAGAAATCTGCACGTGTTTGACAGGTTCTATGATGACATCTTGAACATTTAAATGGTATTTCAGACTTCAAGCCTGCTAAAAATTCCTTAGAATCTGTGTCTGTTTTGAAGCGATCAGAGAACTCTAGAAGATTTTAACCTTTAAAAATATCCATAATTTAGATATTTACTTAACTTAAAGATACGAAGTTAACTACTGGCCTCTAATGATTTAATATTGTTTTTGATCACAAGTTTTCTAGTTATATTTAAAAAGAAAAATAAGTTTTCTTATAATAAGAGTGGCTTTGATATTGAACATGGTGGGTTAAGGTTTGTAAAAGAGGCACATAATTTAACTAGAGGGGTGATAGATACAAAATGTCTCTAAAACCAGCTTACATTATTATTGAATTAAGTGATGGGGCTCCAGCTTAAGATGCGGGTTTGAAGTTAGGCGATTTAATTTTACGTATAAATGGTAAGCCAACTCATGAATATAGTTTGCAACAGTTAATGGCAAATTTTTATGAAAAGAACGGGAAAAGGATTACTATAGATAGAGGAGATAATAACCTATGAATTTGTTGTGTAAAGTATGTTTAAATAAAAAGGTCTTACATTTTTTTGTATGACCTTTTTATTTTATAATTTAAAAGTGTAGTCTATTGTTCTACAATACTTTTAGTTTTTTTTTCTAAAACATTGTTTTTACTTGGGTCTACAACCAGTCCTTTAATTTTTAAAGCAATCGTAGGTGTGTCAGCATTAGAAATAACAGTAATTGTTTTTCTAATTGGATTTACACGATTTGTATCATATTTAACTTCTATTTGTCCGTTTTTACCGGGCATAATAGGTTCTTTAGACCACTTAGGGACAGTACATCCACAACTTGAACTGACTTTAGACACTATAAGAGGAGCATTTCCTGTGTTAGTAAAGTCAAAGACTCTTACTCCGTTAGCGCCTTTTTCAACAGTTCCGTAGTCAATTGTGTCTGATTTAAATTTGATTTTTGCAACTTTGTATTGTGCATTTACAGATAAGCTTATTAATCCGATAAATAAAATTGTAGCTAATTTTTTCATTTTATTGTTTTTTATAGTCAATCTTTAATGTGAGTAATAACAATTATAAGATTTTTCTATCTAGATAATTGCTAGTTTCATTCGTTTTTCATTTAAAATCTATCCAAACATACTTACTTTTTCTACAATGCGCAAAATTAATGGATGAATTACATAAATGTTAACATTTACGACATAATAGTTATATATAAGTATATAAAAAAACTTAAATGTGATGTTAATTCTGTTCAAATATATTTCAAGCTTTCACAGAAAAAGAAATATAAGTACTTTTGCGTATCAATATTCAAAAACTATTCCAAAGTATGCAAATTCCATCAAAATATGATGCTAGTCAGGTAGAAAGTAAGTGGTACGACTACTGGATGACAAATAACTATTTTCATTCAACTCCAGATGAAAGAGAACCGTATACTATAGTTATACCACCTCCAAATGTTACAGGAGTATTACATATGGGACATATGCTTAACAATACTATTCAAGATGTATTGATTCGTAGAGCTCGCTTGCAAGGTAAAAATGCATGTTGGGTACCTGGTACAGATCATGCGTCTATTGCTACAGAGGCTAAAGTTGTAGCTAGGTTGAAAGAACAGGGTATTGATAAAAATGATTTATCTAGAGATGAGTTTTTAAAGTATGCTTGGGATTGGACACATGAATATGGAGGAGTAATTCTTGAGCAACTTAAAAAGTTAGGATGTTCATGTGATTGGGATCGAACTAAGTTTACAATGGATAACGATATGTCTGAAGCTGTAATAAAGGTGTTTGTTGATTTACATGAAAAAGGATTGATATATCGTGGTTACCGTATGGTTAACTGGGATCCTGAAGCAAAAACAACACTGTCTGACGAAGAAGTTATACATGTTGAACGCCAAGGGAACTTATATTATCTTAATTATAAAATAGAAGGAAGTGATGATACTTTAACTATTGCTACAACAAGACCAGAAACTATTTTTGGTGATACTGCAATTTGCATCAACCCAAATGATGGGCGTTTTGCTCATTTACGTGGAAAAAAAGCCGTTGTGCCTATTTGTAATCGCGTGATTCCCATCATAGAAGATGAATATGTTGATATAGAGTTTGGTACAGGGTGTTTGAAAGTAACACCAGCTCATGATGAAAATGATAAAAGCTTAGGAGATAAGTACAAACTAGAAGTTGTAGATATTTTTAATGAAGATGCTAGTCTAAATAGTTTCGGGATGCATTACGAAGGTCAAGATCGTTTTGTGGTGCGTAAAGAAATCGCTAAAGAATTAGAAGAAAGTGGTGTTTTGGTTAAAACCGAAACACATTTAAATAAAGTAGGAACTTCCGAAAGAACAAAAGCCGTAATTGAACCTCGTTTGAGCGATCAATGGTTTTTGAAAATGGAAGAGCTTGTAAAACCAGCTATCGAAGCAGTTTTAGGAGAAGATGCCGATATTAAATTATTTCCAAAAAAGTTTGAAAACACGTATCGTCATTGGATGACAAACATTCGCGATTGGAATATTTCGCGTCAGTTATTATGGGGACAACAAATTCCTGCTTATTACTATGGAGATGGAAAAGAAGATTTTGTAGTTGCCGAAACCATTGAAGAAGCTTTAGAAAAAGCAAAACAAAAAACTGATAACCAACAGCTAACTGTTACTGAATTAAAGCAAGAAACCGATGCATTAGATACTTGGTTTTCATCATGGTTATGGCCAATGTCTGTTTTTGATGGTATACGTAATCCCGAAAATGAAGAAATAAAATATTACTATCCAACAAACGATTTAGTTACTGGTCCAGATATTTTATTCTTTTGGGTGGCTAGAATGATTATTGCTGGATACGAGTATAAAGATAAAAAGCCGTTTAATAATGTATATCTAACGGGATTAGTTCGCGATAAGCAACGTCGTAAGATGAGTAAGTCTTTGGGAAATTCGCCAGATGCCTTAAAACTAATTGAAAAATATAGTGCAGATGGTGTTCGCGTTGGCTTATTGTTAAGCTCTGCAGCAGGAAACGATTTGATGTTTGATGAAACCCTTTGTCAACAAGGAAAGCAATTTGGTAATAAAATTTGGAATGCTTATCGTTTAGTTAATGGTTGGGAAGTAGATGGTGCTATTACTCAGCCAAATTCAAGTGCAATTGCTATTGAATGGTATAAATCTAAATTCCAAAAAGCATTAATAGAAATAGAAGATCATTTTAGTAAATACAGGTTAAGTGATGCTTTAATGGCTATTTATAAATTGATTTATGATGATTTTTGTGGATGGTTTTTAGAAATGATTAAACCAGTTTACCAGCAACCAATTGATACTAAAACTTTAAAAGGTGTTATCTCTATTTTCGAAGACAATTTAAAAATAGTACATCCGTTTATGCCTTTCTTAACAGAAGATTTATGGCATTATATGGCTGAAAGAACTCCAGAAGAAGCTTTAATTGTTTCTAAATGGCCAGAAGCTAAACCAATTAAAGAGGTATTAATTTCTGAATTTGAATTTACTGCTGATGTTATTTCTGGGATTAGAAACATTCGTAAACAAAAAAATATAGCTTTTAAAGATGCGATTAGTTTTTCTGTCATTAATAACGAAAAATCAAGCTTTACTTTTGATGATGTTATTTCAAAACTAGGAAATTTAGAAGCTATTGAGTATGTTACTGAAGCTGTAGATGGAGCATTAACCTATAGGGTGAAATCTAACGAGTACTTTATTCCAATGGCAGGAAGTATCGATGTAGAAGCCGAAATTAAAAAATTAACGGAAGAGTTAAGTTATATTGAAGGTTTCTTGAAATCGGTGCAAAAGAAGCTTTCTAACGAGCGTTTTGTTGCTGGTGCTCCAGAACAAGTCGTTGCTTCCGAAAAGAAAAAAGAAGCTGATGCTTTGGCTAAAATTGAAACTCTTAAAAGTAGTTTATTTAGTTTGGGTAACTAGTAGTTATTTGCAAATTTAAAAAGAGATTATAGTTAATATAATCTCTTTTTTATGCTATTAATTGAAATAGTGATAATATATTTTTCCGTTATAGTGAGCATTTCGAATCTTAACTAGACTATAAATTACTTTTCTTGTTTTAGATGCTTAGTAAATTTATTACAACTAATTGCTAATATTTAAAACTAATTTATTATAAAAAAATATTTGAAAATTTACCTTTAATGCTAGCTTAGTCGTTTCTGATGGTATTAATATTTTAAAAATAGATGTTGGCACTGCTAAGTATCGTAGAGTTGTTTTTGATAAGTTAGTTTATCAAACTTAGGTGTCAGTTTGTTTAGAAATATCAAAATGTTACGAAGTTTATTTTTTAGAAATAGGAATAGGCAAAGGTCATGTTCATTTTTTTTATCAATCAGTTCCAACAAAAAGTCCTACTACTATGGTAAAGTTAATGAAAAGTATCACTGCAAGAGAAATTTTTAAAAAGCATTCAGAAGTTAAGAAAAAGTTTTGGGGAGGTGCATTTTGGTCAAGCAGATATTTTGTAAACACAGTAAGAGTAAGTAAGTTTTGAGACGAAAGTTTAATATCAAAGTATGTTAGAAATTAGGGAATAGAAAAAAATTATGATGTGTTTCATAAAGTAGATCAATTATCACTGTTTTAGTTTAGATACCCCGTCTGCTTACAGCGGGGTAGTTTATTTTTTAAAGATCTTTTTATCTTAGCCTATAGGTCTTTTATATCTGTTCTTAATAATTTTTTAGAAATATTGTTAAGTGCTTTTTTCTTTCTCAGAAAAGTGATAAACGCGATTTTAATGTTTTAAAGTGTTTAATTTTGGACGTAATTGGGGCATTGATGAAGTAGATTTTAGCTTAAAAAATATGTTTATTGGTTGGAGAATAATCCATAGTCCCATTATTATAAATAGGAGTTACCTCGCCTTTATAAGGATTGTTTAGAACAATTGCATGTGAGTTTGAATATAGCTATCATTGGTTTTCATGTAATGTACTATGGTCAGTCTTCGTTTTTCTTCAGAATAGCAACCATAAATAGAAGGTGTTAAGCTTTTTTGGATACCTATTTTACTACGGTGTGGAATGTCTAATTTTATGGTAGTATTTACTAAGCCACATTATTTACCTTAGGAACCATTACAAAAGGTAATTTCACAAAAGAATTTAAGCAAACCATTATTGATTTGGTTAGCTCAGATCACAAGGTTAGCGATTTAAGC
>CALKXS010000168.1 GCA_938003745.1 uncultured Algibacter sp. | reverse complement strand
AAACTACAATAGAAGCATTAAAATGGGTACATATAACCATAAGTAATGCGAAAAGAAACTTACTGGGTAATTATCACAAAATAAAAGGAAAGTATCTTCAATTATACCTCAATGAATTTGTATATAAATTAAACCGAAGATACTTTGAAGGTAAACTCTTTGATAGACTTGTAATAGCAAATATTACTGGATTATGAGTGAAAACGGATATTCAATTTGTTTTTATAATCAAAACTACTCTTGATGAGTAAATGACAAAAATATAAATGAGTGAAAGCTGTTTTTCGATGAGTAATCAAGATTTTATAAATGTCTGTTAACTCATTAATATGGCAAATTTAGCTATACATAAATATGTCAAGTTACAATAAGTTTATTATTACTGCTACCATGTAAATGTAATTTAATTTTTTCCTACAGAAAAACCATCTTGCTAAAGCAAGGTGGTTTTTCAAAATATGATATTTTTTTTCTATTTATTTATCAATAGAACCCATAACACGGCTCATAAAATTATTTAAAGCTTCCTTTTTAGGCATACCACTTTTCGTCATTTTATTTACCTCTATAGCACCGTACATATTGGAAATTAATTCTCCAATTACATCTAGTTCTTCATCTTTTAATGAAGAAACTTCTGTTAAGCCTTCAAGAGTTTCAATGGTTTCAACAATATAATCTTCGTCATTCTCCTCAATAAACTGAGAAAGATGTTTAATTACTGGTAACTTCATTTACTAAGTCTTTTAAAACATCAAACTTATTAGTTTGCGTTTGGTTTACAAATGTTCCGTTTTTAAAAGTGGCAAAAGTTGGTAAATTATCAACAGTTGCTAATTTTCTTGATTCTGGAAATTTTTCTGCGTCAGCGATAACAAATGCAATATCTTCTAACTCTGAAGCTAATTTTTTAATTTTAGGTTTCATAATACGACAGTTACCACACCAAGTTGCAGAATATTGAACAACTACTGTATTGTTATTATCAATAATTTCTTGAAGATTGTCTTGATTTAATTCTTGAACCATAATTATAGGTTTTAATCGTTATTGCGTTTAAAAATGAAGCAATCTGTTATTACTTAAAGAAATCGCTTCATTTTGGCTGTGACGTTATTAGTTTACGTGAGCAGCTAAATATTCAGCAGTTCCTTTAGCATTTGGTGTCATAGCTTCTTTTCCTTCTTCCCAGTTTGCAGGACAAACTTCACCTTTTTCTTGTACGTGAGTTAAGGCATCTACTAAACGAATGTATTCACCAACATTTCTGCCTAAAGGCATGTTGTTAATGCTTTCGTGTTGTACAACACCGTCTTCATCAATAATGTAAGTTGCTCTGTATGTTACGTTATCTCCTTCAACTTGAACAGTTTGAGTTGCCTCATCAAAAGTTTCGTTTGTGATATCTAAAATACCTAAAATACTAGATAAGTTTCTGTTGCTATCTGCAAGTAGAGGGTAAGTTACACCTTCAATACCACCGTTATCTTTGGTTGCACTTAACCACGCAAAGTGTACTTCTGGAGTATCGCAAGAGGCGCCTATAACAATAGTGTTTCTTTTTTCAAATTCTGGTAATGCAGCTTGAAACGCGTGTAATTCAGTTGGACAAACAAAAGTAAAATCTTTTGGATACCAAAAAAGAACTACTTTTTTCTTGTTGTTTACTGCTTCTTCAAGAACGTTTACTTTAAAAGTATCGCCGATATCGTTCATTGCGTCAACGTTTAAATCTGGGAACTTTTTTCCTACTAATGCCATGTTTATATATTTAATATTAATTAATTTTCGAAGTAGCAAATATAGAATAGAATAAGAAATTTTTTAGCTATAGAAATTTTAATTTTCTATCTAACGATAGGTTTTAGTTATAATTAAAATTAAAAATGATAATTTAATATTATTGCTTTGAAGTTTGCTTGATTTTAATTGATAATGCTGCGAAAAGAAGCGTGGTAAAAGGGCTTAGCCAATTAAAAATAGCATATGCAAAATATTCGCCTACGCCAACACCTAATACTCCAGATTGATATGCTCCACAGGTATTCCAAGGGATTAATACAGAGGTTACTGTACCAGAATCTTCAAGGGTTCTACTCAGGTTTTCTGCTGCTAAACCTCTATCTTCATAGGCTTTTTTGAACATTTTCCCTGGTATAACAATAGCTAAATATTGATCGGATGCTATGGCGTTAAGTCCTAAACAACTAATAACTGTACTTGCAAATAATCCAAATACCGAAGTAGCAATAGATAAAAGTACTTTTGTGATTCTTGCTAAGGCTCCAATACCATCCATGATACCTCCAAAAACCATGGCGCATGTAATTAGGTAGATTGTCCAAAGCATACCTTGCATACCTCCTGCAGAAAATAATTTATTTAAGGCTTCATTTTCTGTAGTTATTTGTGTGTCTGTAAAAACAGATGTGATAATAGATCCTATTTTTGAATCGCCTAAATTATCTAATATATGAGATTGAAATATAAACGAGAAAATAGCGGCAAGCAGTACACCTGTTACTAATGCTATTAATGGTTTTGTTTTTAACAATATTAAGGCAACCACAGCAACAGGAACAAGAAATAACCAAGGTGTAATGTTAAATGTTTCTTTTATAGTTTCTAGTAAGTTACTTACGTCTGCACTTCCAGTGGTTGTGATTGTAGCACTTAAAAATCCAAAAACAATTAAAGTAATAACTATAGTAGGCACAGTGGTAATAGTCATATACCTAATATGTGTGAATAAGTCTGTTTCTGCTATAGCAGGAGCTAAGTTTGTGGTATCACTTAAAGGCGATATTTTATCTCCAAAATAAGCGCCCGAAATTGTAGCGCCAGCAATCATTTCTGTATCAATATTTAAAGCTACGCCTATACCTATTAATGCAATACCAACGGTTGCAGATGTGGTCCAAGAACTACCAGTAGCAATAGATATTAAAGCACAAATAACAACACAAGCTGGTAAAAATATGTTTGGACTTAATACTTGTAACCCATAATAAATCATAGCGGGAATAACACCGCTAATTAGCCATGTTCCTGCTAATGCTCCAACTAAAAAGAGAATCATGATAGGAACAAATACACTTTTTAAATTTTCCCATATTTCTGTAAGCATTCTGTTTAAAGATATTTTATTAAAAAAACCAACAATTGCTGCAACAGTACCACCAATTAAAAGAATAATTTGGTTAGAATAATCTCCAAACATTCCACCATCAGCAAAAAAGATATTATAAGCCAGAAATAACATTAAAATAACCACAGGAATAAGTGCTTCCCATATACTCAACTCTTTATTTTTAATAATATTTTGATCGTCAATATTTATTTTAAAGATGTTATTTTCGTCTTGCATTTGTTAATTTTTAGTTACGTAATGTTACGATTTTCATGAAACTTATGCAAATCTTAAAGTTGCTCACATTTGCATTTAAATTCTGAATATATTTAATGGATTCTTTAACCCAAATTATGTTAAGTGCTCCTTGTGGAGAAGCGGTTTTAGGAAAGAAAATTGATAACAAAGCACTATTGTTTGGCGTTATTGGTGGTACTATTCCAGATTTAGATGTACTTGTTGGTAATTTGGCTCATGATAATGAAATTGATGCTATGTTATTCCATCGTGGTTTTATGTATTCTATATTATTTTCTGTTGTTGGAACTTTTGTATTTGGTATGATTACTTATGGTATTAATTCTTTATATATGCTGCTAACTCTTGGGAATAAATTTTATGTAGATGCTGTTTTTAGTAAATCTTTAGAAAAAAACGATATGAAAAATACTAGAAACATAAAAGAACCAGCAATTTTTAATAATGTTTTAGAACTCAATAAATAAATTGGTGACTTAATGTCTAACAAAGACATTAAGTCATGTATATGTTTAAAGGTTAATGTCTTATCACTTTAAAATAGATGATGCTTGTAAAGAATATTTATCTAGGCTTAAAACTAAAACACCATTTAAAATGTACTAGGTGCAATTATACAGCTTACCAAACAGGTGCTAATTCTCTAGGTAATCTAATATTTGTAGACATACTGAATTAGCAACAGCAGAAACCTTATTTCATAGGGCTAAATTTGGTGTAAGAAAAGACTATTAGAAATCTGTATGATATTTCGCTACGGAGTAGCAGAAAAAAACGGCTAGACTTTTCATGTTAAAAATTAGAAAAACTATGTCTTTAAGCAGAACTTATACTATTAGTCGAAACGCAAAAGTCACAGAAGATAAATGTAGAGGTTGTCATCTTATTTCAATGACTTATAACAGACTTCTATTATTTAATTTCTAAATTTTGGGGATGTGGTTAAGTGAATTGTAATTTGTATTAATTCAGTTTAAACAATATCCTTTCTAAATGTTTTTCGTCTCTTGTAAACTACAGGGTCAAAATGTTTCCAAATTTGGTGAATAGCATGATTATCCTCTAATTCAGGAGTCCTAAAACAAGTTTGAATGCCTTTTTCTGTAAAGGTATTGTAGTATTCGTTGAAAATAACTGCATGCACACCTTTATTTTGATAATCTGGATGAATTCCTATTAAATAAAAAATAACATCTTTACTATTCTTTTTTGCATTTAAAATCTTGCTAAATCCAAAAGGGAATAGTTTTCCATTTATCTTTTTTAAAGCCTTTGCGAAAGCTGGCATAACTATAGCAAAACCAACGAGTTCGTCATTTTTGTCAATTACAAATTTGATGTATTCAGGATTTACAAAACTTATAAATTTCTTTTTAAAATATTCTTTTTGAACATCGTTTATGGCTACAAAAGAAGATAATGATGCGTAACTAGTGTTAAACAAATCAAACATTTTGTCTACATAAGGCATAACCTCACTCGTTTTAGTGAACTTTAGAGCCGTAAGTTGGTAGCGTCTTTTTATAAGTTCTTGAGCTTTAAAGAAAAATTCTGGTTTAACATTCTCAAAAGGAAACTTGCTTTCAGAATATGATTTTTCAACTTTGTAGCCTGCAACCTCATAATGTTTAACATAGTAGGGGTGATTGTACCAGGTAATCATTGGAGCTATAGATTCAAAACCTTCAGTCATAACACCAACTTTATCTAAATTTGAAAACCCTACAGGACCTTCAGTGTATTCTAGGTTGTGAGCTTTTCCTATTTCAACAACTTTTTCTAGCAGTTTTTTTGATACTTCTAAATCATCAATAAAATCAAACCATCCAAAACGCATTTTATTAATGTTTTGGTTTTTTATTTCCAATTGATTTATAATTGCAGCAACTCTACCTACAATTTCATTGTTTTTATAAGCTAAAAACAATGTTGCTTCAGCATCTTCAAAAACTGGATTTTCTTTTTTGTCAAAAGTTTTTATTTCTTGACTAATAATAGGAGGTGTCCAGTATTCACAGTCTTTATAAAGCTTAAAGGGGAATTTGATAAAAGCTTTTAAGGCCTTCTTTGTTTTTACTTCTTTAATTTCAATCATGTTAAAATGACAAATTGTGGTTTTGTTGGTTATTAATTAAAATCGATGTCGTCTTTTTTGTACTTCGTTTTCTTTTCTTCAACATCATCTTTATTTTTTTTCTTTTTTCCGTTGCTTTTGTTCTTTCTTCGTTTTCCTTCTTCTTTTGCAGATACTCCGTTGTCTATATTTTCACCTTTAGTCTCTTTGTCTTTATGAAAGTCTAAACGGTAAGACATTCCAAAGTTTATACTAAAAACAGATGGCGTGTCTTTTGTATTAAACGTTAAAGCTGTATCTAATTGAAAATCTTTTGACCATAAATATGCACCACCAAATCTAAAAAGGTTATCAGCATAAAAATCACTTTTTATACCTTGAGCTTCTCCAAAAATCACCCATTTTGGGTTGAAAGAATGTGTAAGTGTTAGTATATACATGAAATCAGATTGATCTGTTCCAATTCGATCTTTAATTAAATTCATGACAAAAACCCAACCTCCAGAAAAGTTATTTTGCGTAGCTATCATTATTTTAGAGCTAAAACCTTCTATTCCTGCCGCAGTAAACGGGTTGTCTTTTGTGTCAAAATTTGCACCAGCATAAATAGCTACGGCTGGAATTAAAGACTTCCATTTAAAGCTATGGTTTGCTTTCCAACTATATAAGTTTGGTTTTTCTTCTGCAGCATTTTTATATGGGTCATAAACTAAGTATTTAGCACCAACAGTAAGTGTTTTAAAATTAGAACGTTTGTTTTCTGCCGAAAAGTTATTAGGGAATTTTTGAGTATCGTTTTGGTAGGTGCCTTCAATATTAAGTTCTAATTGTTCCCATAACAATCCATAGCGTGCAGCAAAATCAACACCAAAGCCATCTACTTCATAAGTTGTTGCAGGTGTTCTCTTTTCATTAATAACATAAGGCCCAACTTCAAACTGAGCGACTTTTGTTCCAACAGAAAAAGCACTTCTTGAAACTCCTGGTCTGTTTGAGTTTATAACATCTGTGTATTGTGAATATCCAGAAGTCCATATTAATAATAAGGCTATAAATACTGTAGATTTGATTGGATTCATAATGAATGTCTTATAATTTTGTTCAATAAAACGATAACAAACTATTATTTGCTTAAATAGTCTAAGGGTTATCAAATATAGATATTTTATACTTTTTTTATCATTTTTGAACGTTTTTTAAGTAGATAGATTTGTATTTTTGTTAAAAATATTTTCTATGATACAGCAAGCATCCGTTGTAGGATTGTTTAAGACGATATTAATTATAGCTTTATTTTATTTTGGTTTTAAAATTTTATCAAGGTTATTTGTACCTTTTCTTTTGAAGTTTGTTGCTAAAAAAGCAGAGCAACGCTTTGGAGGTCAGTTTAGTGGGCAATATCAAAAGCAACAAAAAGAACCTGTTAAAAAAGAAGGAGAAATCACTATTGATAAAATGCCTAATATGAAATCTTCAAATAAAAACGTTGGAGATTATGTTGATTACGAAGAAATTGAATAATTAATTTCGTGAAATCAAACTGATAGTTTTTCAAAAAATATAACTAATTTCACGAACGTAGTTATAAATTCAAATACATGCAATTTTCATTAAAAAAAATACTCCCGCACATTCTTGTTTTGGCGGGATTTGTAATTTTATCACTAGCGTATTTTTCTCCAGTTTTAAAGGGTAAACAGATTTTTCAGAGCGATATTATGCAATATATCGGAATGTCTAAACAGCAAAAGGACTTTAAGGCTAAAACCGGAGAAGAAACCTATTGGACAAATAGTGCTTTTGGAGGTATGCCAACGTATCAACTTGGAGCGAAATACCCGCATAATTATATTAAGAAATTAGATTTAGCGTTGCGTTTTTTACCAAGACCTGCAGATTATTTGTTTTTGTATTTTCTGGGGTTCTATGTACTCTTGTTAGTATTGAAAGTCGATTTTAAGTTAGCGGCGCTTGGTGCCATAGCTTTTGGTTTTTCAACGTATTTAATTATAATACTCGGAGTTGGACATAACAGTAAAGCGCATGCTATTGC
This sequence comes from uncultured Algibacter sp., assembly GCA_938003745.1. Taxonomy (GTDB): domain Bacteria; phylum Bacteroidota; class Bacteroidia; order Flavobacteriales; family Flavobacteriaceae; genus Postechiella. The sequence goes on along the minus strand of CALKXS010000168.1, from coordinate 21,189 downwards.
ATACATGCCGCTTGTTTTAAGTGGTATTCTGTTAACATTTCAGAAAAAGTATATTTATGGTTTTTTACTTACAGTAGTGGCTATGGGTTTAGAGTTAGTGTCTAACCATTTTCAAATGACTTATTATTTATTATTATTGGTTGTTGTAATAGGTATTGCATATTTAGTAGATGCATATAAAAAGAAAATGCTTTCGCATTATTTCAAGGCTATTGGTGTTTTAGTTGCAGCAGTTGCATTGTCTATAGCGCTTAATGCTACAGGTATTATGGCAACGCAAGAATATGTGAAAGAAAGTACGCGTGGTAAAAGCGAATTAACTATAAATGCAGATGGATCTCCAAAGGAAGTAACTTCTGGTTTAGATAGAGGTTATATTACACAATTTAGTTATGGTATTTTAGAAACATTCAATTTGTTTATACCTCGATTTATGGGTGGTGGAAACGGTGAAGATGTTGGAAAAGATTCTCATACTTATAATGCGTTTAGAAAATTAGGAGCTTCAACAACACAAGCTACAGAACAAGCAAAACATGCACCGTTATATTGGGGGAACCAACCTATTGTTGAGGCGCCAGCTTATGTAGGAGCAGTTATTTTATTTTTGTTTGTTTTTGCATTATTCATGGTAAAAGGTCGTTTAAAATGGTGGATAGTTGGAGGGACGTTATTATCTTTATTGCTTTCTTATGGTAAGAATTTAAGTTTTTTAACAGATTTCTTTATAGATTACGTTCCTATGTATAACAAATTTAGGGCAGTAAGTTCTATTCAAGTTATATTAGAGTTGTGTATTCCTCTGTTGGCTATTTTTGGATTAACTAGATTATTTAATGATTTTGAAAGTGAAGAAGATAAGTTAAAAGCATTAAAATATGCTACGGGAATTACGAGTGGTTTAGCTATTTTATTTTTGGTTTTTAAGTCGTCTTTTGATTTTGTAGGGGTAAATGATGGTTTTTATCGTCAGAATTACGGACAAGATTTTATAGATGCCATAAAAGAAGATAGACGCTCAGTTTTCACAGCAGACACTTTACGAACACTTGTTTTAGTATTGATTTCTGCAGGAGTAATATTTAGGTTCTTAAAAGAAAAATTGAAAGAAACTTGGGTTATAGTAGGTTTGGCATTACTTATTTTATTTGACCTTGTAGGTGTTGATAAACGCTACGTAAATAATGATGATTTTGTGTCTGCAATGCAAATTAATCAGCCATTTAGAGCAAATGAGGCCGATAAAGATATATTAAAAGATAAATCGCATTACAGAGTTCATGATTTAATAGGAGGAAGGTCTAAACCTTCATATTTTCATAATTCATTAAATGGTTATAATGCGGCAGAGTTGAAGCGTTATAGAGAAGTATTTGATTTTTACATTTCTAAAAATAACATCAATGTGCTTAATATGTTTAACGCAAAGTATATTATTTATCAAGATGATAAAGAAAAGCCTGTAGTTCATAAAAATGATCTAGCCAATGGTAATGCCTGGTTTGTTCAGAAATTAAGACAAGTTAGTTCTGCAAATGAAGAAATAAAAACACTTGATAGTTTAAAAACTAAAGTTGAAGCTGTTCATGTTTTTAAAGGCTGGGAATCTAGTGGTCTTGTTGTTAAAGATTTTATTGTAGATTCTTTGGCAACTATCCAACTAAAAGAAGTAAAACCTAATTATCTTAAATATGAATCAAATAATTCAAACGAAGGTTTTGTGGTCTTTTCTGAAGTGTATTATGGTAATGGTTGGAAAACATTCATAGACGGTGAGGAAACTAGTCATGTACGAGTAAATTACACGCTTAGAGGAATGAATACACCTTTAGGGAAGCATACTATTGAATTTAAGTTTGATCCAGATGTTGTGAAAACAGGAAGCGGAATAGCTTTAGCTAGTTCTGTTTTATTTGGAATTTTACTTTTAGTAGGTTTGTTTTTTGAATTCAAGAAGAAATAGTGGCAATTATACCATTTTCGCTTTCGCGGAAATAATAAGATGAAAAAAAAGGTACTTATCATTACATACTATTGGCCACCAGCAGGAGGTCCAGGGGTTCAGCGGTGGTTAAAATTTGTTAAGTACTTGCCAGAATTTAATATAGAACCTGTTGTTTACATTCCTGAAAACCCAAATTATCCTATAATAGACGATAGCTTGTTAAATGAAGTACCTCAATCTGTAACTATTATTAAGCAGCCCATTAAAGAGCCTTATAGATTTGCGAGTATTTTATCTGAAAAATCCTCAAAAACAATAAGTAAAGGAATTATCTCTGATAATAAAAAACAAGGTATTGTTGAAAAACTGATGCTTTACGTTCGTGGAAATTTTTTCATACCTGATGCACGTAAAAGCTGGGTAAAGCCATCTGCAGAGTTTCTTGAAGATTATATGCTTAAAGAAAATATTAAAACTATTATCACTACGGGGCCACCGCATAGTTTACATCTTATTGGTTTAAAACTTAAAAACACTTTAAACTACTGTTGGATTGCAGATTTTAGAGATCCTTGGACAACCATTGGTTATCATAAGCAATTAAAATTAACAAAAAAATCGACTCAAAAGCATAAAGATTTAGAAAAACATGTTTTAAATACTGCAGATCAAATTATTGTAACTAGCTCGGTAACAAAGCAAGAGTTTGAAAGTTTAACTTTAAAACCTATAGAGGTTATAACAAATGGGTATGACTATGAGTCTGTTGGAGAAGTTTCTTTAGATTTAGAGTTTTCTATAGCGCATATCGGCTCGTTATTATCAAAACGAAACCCTGAAATATTGTGGAAAGTGTTAAGTGATTTGGTTAATGAAAACGAAAATTTCGCTAAAGATTTTAAACTAAAACTAGTAGGAGCTGTAAGTCATGATGTTTTAAATTCTATAGAGAATTATGCGTTGACTAATCATTTAGATAATACTGGTTATGTTTCGCATAGTGAGTCTGTTGTATTTCAGAAACAAGCTCAAGTTTTATTAATGATTGAAATAGATTCTGTAGAGACAAAATCTATTATCCCTGGAAAACTATTTGAATATATGGTGTCCAGTCGTCCTATTATTTCGATTGGTCCAAAAGGCTCAGACGTTGAAAAGATTATAAAAGAAACCAATACCGGTGATTATTTTTATTATGACGATTATGATACTTTAAAATTGGTTATTTTAAAACACTATGAAGCGTATCAAAATAAAACATTGCAATCTCATGCTATTGGCTTGCAAAAATATAGTAGAAGGAAATTGACTGAACACCTATCTAAAATTATAAATGATTAAGGCATGGGAGTTGTTATTGCGCAATCTATTAAAAATACTATTACAACATACTTAGGTTTTGGTATAGGAGCTATTAATGTGCTCTTTTTGTATACTAATTTTATGAGTGATGAATATTTTGGTTTAATCCAATATATTTTTTCAACTTCAAATATTATGATGCCTTTGTTAGCTTTTGGTGTGCATAATACCATTGTGAAATTCTATTCCTCTTTTAAAATAAAACAAACACAGAATAGCTTTTTGATTTTAATGTTGTTTTTGCCTTTGCTAATTATAATCCCTGTTGGGGCTTCAGGATATATGAGTTTTGAAACTATTAGTAAATGCTTAACTCAGCAAAACGGTATTATTAAAGATTATATATGGGTGATCTATATTTCGGCAGTAGCTTTTGCTTATTTTGAAGTATTTTATGCGTGGAGTAAGGTACAGATGCATAGTGTGTTAGGTAATTTTATGAAAGAGATATTTCATAGGGTTTGCACCACTGTTTTGTTGTGTTGTTTGTATTTTAATTTTGTTAATGTTCAGTTTTTCATATATATACTTGTTGGTTGTTACCTTTTAAGAATGTTTCTTATGGCGTTGTATGCATTCAGTTTAAGAGCGCCTGGTTTTAAATATGTAAAACTCACTAACGTTGTAGAGATTTTTAAGTATTCGGCTTTAATAATAATTGCGGGCTATATAGCAAATATGATATTAGAGATTGATAAATTTATGATAGGGTATTACGTTAAAATTGAAAACGTAGCGTATTATTCTGTAGCTATTTATATAGCAAGTGTTATTGGGGTGCCATCTAGAGCAATGCATCAAATTACTAGTCCATTAACTGCCCAGTTATTAAATGAAAATAATCAACTTAAATTAAAGAAATTGTATCAACGTAGTTCATTGAGTCTTTTTATAATTGGAGGCTTTATTTTTTTACTTATCATTTTAAATATTAATGAATTATATAAGTTGATCCCAGAGAAATATAACGGTGGTTTGGTAGTTGTGATTCTAATTAGCATTGCCAAGCTTTTTGATAACTTTTTAGGAAATAATAATGCTATTCTATTTAACAGTGATTATTATAGAATAGTTTTATTTTTAGGATTTTGCCTAGTTATTGCTACAGTATTACTTAATGTGTATTTTATTCCAAAGCATGGCGGGATAGGAGCATGTTATGCAACATTTATTGCTGTTTTTATTTATAATATATCCAAGCTGTTGTTTGTAAAGCATCTGTTTAATATTATGCCGTATACTAAGAATACTTTTAAAACATTTGTGCTAATTTTAAGCTGTGCGTTATTGTTTTATTTTTGGGAATTTTCTTTTCATCCCATTATAAACATTGGTTTAAAATCAGCACTTGTGGCTGTTGTTTTTTGGTTTATTATTTATAACTATAAGTTTTGTGAAGATATTAGCCAATTAATAGATAAGAAGCTAAAAATAAGTACTTAAAAAAGGAAAACTCCTCGATCGATGTTACTTTGAGACATAACTATCGCAGGATTTTTCCAACTAGCCAACCAAATTTTTTAGATTCTACTTCTACTTTTTGATTAAGTAGGTCTTGTATTGTTACTAGAACTCCGGCTTGATGATAATCATCTATAATCTACTAGCTGTTGGTCTGCTATAAGAAGATCTATTGCTTATGGATGGTCTAGAAACTGTTCTTTGTGGTGTTCCTCGTGTTGTTGTTCTTGGTTTTTGGGAAGCCGAAAAATTTCTATTTAGTTTTGTTTGCGTTGCTCTAGAGTTACTATTACTTGGTGTTGTTATAAGTTTAACTATTGTTCTAGATCGCGGCGAGGTACTTTGCCTTGATGTTGTGCTTACCGCTCTAGGATATCTACTTGTACTTGATTTAGAGCTGCTACGTTTTATAGGTGATGTACTTCTAGATTGCAAGCTATATCTTCTTGAATTATTTGTGTTGTTTCTGCTTATTTGAGAACTACGTTTGCTAATAGAAGTTTTGTTTCTGTTGCTTCTGTTTACAGTAGCATAACTTCTGTTTCTAGAAATTGAAGTCCCTCGTCTTGTTGCTACAGATGTTCTTGGCCTGTAATTGTTATAAAAAGATCTGTTATAAGTATAACGAATAGGTGTATAATATTGTCTATAAGGTCTGTTGTAAACCACACAGTAATCATGTGCTGGTGTACTGTAATACCTATGCCATGGTCTGTAAACATAACTTCTGTTGTATATATTTATAAAACCTGTACAGTGAGAATATCTATTGAAGCTGTTATAGTGTACGTATAAGCCGCCAACTCTAGTAATAAAACCATGACTATTGTAGTTTATGTCTACGTTTCCTGCTTGTGATACACGGCCGTAATAATCATAATAAATAGGGGTGTTTTCTATTTGAATAATCGCTCCGTACTCATCATACTGTACATAAGCATTATAATTATAGCCAGAATTAAAACTTATGTTTAAGTTTGGAGATTCTATAGGTACGTTTACGCTTGAGCAGTGGCGTGAGATGTTAAAATCAAACTGTCCATCTGAAAATATAGAGAACTCGATACCATTTTCTACAAAAATATATCTATCTCCATAATTGTTATGGAAGATTGATCTTGTATTAGTGGTATTTGCAAAGGTAATAAATCCGCTAATAATTAATCCTATCAATAAAAATAGTGTCTTTTTCATAATTCATATTTTTTTATGCCCAAATAAAATCGGAGTACATATTATATGTTTTGATAATTACAAACAGCATGCCAAAAATATATTTCATAAAATAAGAGTTGATATACATAAGATAGCTTTATTCTATTTTTAGAATTTATCACTTTTTATTGAGAATTGTGTTTGATATTGATTTGTGTATGGCTTTTTATTAATTGTTTAGTTTTGTTGAGTTGCGATTTTATTATTAAATGAGATTTATTTTTATATTTTACACAATAAAATAGATAAATAATTAGAGATTATTAAAAAATACTTTATCATTTATGATAGTTGTTTTAATGACTGTTAGAACAAGTTTAAATGCTCAGTTAGCGGGACAAACTTATTACTCAGTTTCTACTGATGGAGGAATAACTACTTATTTATCTTCTTCTACAGGAAATAGATTTGCAGATTATCCTTTTTCAATTAGCTGAAGCTAATCATACAATTAGTAAAGCTAACAAAAATATTACTATTCAAATTACCGATTATGATGAAAATAATCCAGTTGTTGGACCTGAGTTGTATATTCGCTTTTCTAGAGTTGGTTTTGGACAAGGTTCTCTTAGTTGGGGTTCTGATAATGTTACTCAGCTTATAACTTTAGAGTCAGAAGATTTTACAGCTGGTGTTGCAATCGTAAACGTATCTATAGATGGAGACACTACACCTGTAGGTTATAATTGGATTCTACAAATTGTTGGTGTTAATGGTTCAGTTTATAATGATTCGGAGCATGCTTACATGAATTATGTTATTGATGTAACTGAGAACATATTAAGTACAGGAAGTTTTAATAAGAGTAAATTAGATGCATTTTATAATGCATATATATATATATATATATATATATATATATATACTGTAGTAATAACATAGATGGAGATTTCAAAATTTACAATATGCTTAGACAATCTGTTATGAAAGGTGAAATTTCTAGAGAGATTAGTGTAGAATCATTAAAGTCTAGATTATATATTATAACAACTGAAAAAGGTATATTAAAGTTTGTGAAATAAGCAATTAAGGAAATTAAAATAGGCATCTTAAAAGATGTCTATTTTGTTTTATTTCTGTTTTTTTATTTTACCTTTTTGTATGCCGTAATAGTATTGCTTGTTGCTATGGTTTCTGCGGTCATCATGTTTGTCGTAAACATCATCAAGGTTTTTACGTTTTTTTTTATAATATACGGTGTCCTTCTTTTACTGCCATAAATGGCAAAAAAAAGATATAGAAGAAAGCGCGACCCCTTCTGATAACGCCCAAATATTTACAAGGCTGTTAGATTTTTTCTTTTAAATATTTACCAATTTCTGAAGATTTCACTTTAATTATTTCTTCTGGAGTGCCTGTAGCTACTATATTTCCGCCAGTTTCGCCGCCTTTAGGACCTAAGTCTATAATGTGATCTGCACATTTGATGAGTTCTAAATTATGCTCAACAACAATAATAGAGTGGCCTTTTTCTATTAAAGCATTAAAGGATTTAAGTAGTTTTTGGATATCATGAAAGTGCAGACCTGTTGTTGGTTCATCAAAAATAAATAAGGCTTTGTCTTTTTTGCTTCCTTTACCTAAAAAGGTTGCTAGTTTGATACGCTGCGCTTCGCCTCCAGAAAGGGTAGAAGAGCTTTGGCCTAACGTAACATAGCCTAAACCTACATCTTGTAGTGGTTGTAATTTGGTTTTTATTTTAGTTTCGGCATGAGCGTCAAAAAAAGCAATGGCATCATCAATGGTCATATTTAAAATATCATCAATATTCTTGTTGCCAAAAGTAACTTCTAGGACTTCTTTTTTGAAGCGTTTGCCTTTGCAGGTTTCACATTCTAGATGCACATCTGCCATGAATTGCATTTCAATGGTTACTTCACCTTCACCTTTGCAAGTTTCGCAACGTCCGCCATCTACGTTAAATGAAAAGTGTTTTGCTTGGTAGTTTCTTATGGTGCTTAATTTTTGCTTTGAGAATAGTGCGCGAATATCATCGTAAGCTTTTATGTAGGTTACCGGGTTGGAACGCGATGAACGTCCAATGGGGTTTTGATCTACAAATTCTATGTGTTTTATATTGTTGAAGTTGCCTTCTAAATCACTGAATTGTCCTGGTTTATTACCAAAATCTGTTAGTTTTTTTTGTAATACTGGATAAAGAATCTTTTTTACAAGTGTGCTTTTTCCGCTTCCTGAAACTCCTGTAATTACGGTTAGCATGCCTAACGGAAAGCTAACGTTTATATTCTTTAGGTTGTTTTCTCGCGCTCCAATTATATCTACATGATATTTTGAGGTGCGTCTTGTTGTTGGCACTTCAATTTTAAGATCTTCATTAAGGTATTGAGATGTTAAGGAATCCGAGGCTAAAATATCACTATACGTACCGTTAGCAACAACGTGTCCTCCAAAGGTTCCTGCTTCTGGACCAATATCTATAATGTCATCAGCAGCTTTCATAATGTCTTCATCATGTTCAACTACGATAACGGTGTTTCCTAAGTCTCTTAAAGATTTTAAAACTAGTATTAAACGCTCTGTGTCTTTTGGGTGTAGGCCAATACTTGGTTCATCTAATATATACATAGATCCTACTAAGCTACTGCCTAGCGATGTTGCAAGATTTATTCTTTGACTTTCGCCACCAGAGAGTGTGTTGGATTTACGGTTTAAGGTTAAATAATCTAATCCTACGTTTGTTAAAAATGATAAGCGGTTATTTATTTCTTTTAATAAACGATTGGCAATAGTGGTGTCGTTATCATTTAGTTCTATTCGCATAAAGAAGCTTGTAAGCTTGTCTATGGGCATTTCTACCAAATCTGTTATGGTGGCTTCTGCAATTTTTACGTAGTTTGCTTCTTCTCGTAAACGTTTGCCATTACAACTTTTACATTTTGTTTTTCCGCGGTAACGCGATAGCATCACGCGGTTTTGAATTTTATATGCTTTAGCTTCTAGTTCTGCAAAGAAAGAGTTTAAGCCTTCAAAATGTTCGTTACCGTTCCAGATAAGTTGTTTTTGAGCAGGGCTTAGCTCAAAATAGGGTTTATGTATTGGGAAGTCAAATTTATGGGAGTTGTTTACCAGTTGGTCTTTGTAAAAACTCATGCTTTCTCCTCGCCATGGAAAAATGGCGCTTTCGTATACTGAAAGTCCTGTGTTTGGTATCACTAAATCTTCGTCTATGCCAATAATATCACCATAACCTTCGCATTTTGGACAAGCTCCATAGGGATTGTTGAAACTGAATAAATGAACATTTGGTTCTAAGAAATTAATATTATCTATTTCGAATTTATTGCTGAAAGGTCTTAGTTTGTTATCGCTTAAGGTTTCTATGATGCATTCGCCTTTGCCTTCAAAGAAGGCGGTTTGAACAGCATCTGCCAATCGATTTAGAAAATCTTCTTCTTTTTTTATTATTATTCTGTCTACAACTAAAAAGATATTTTTCGTGTCTTTTACTTCTGTAGCTTCATCAATCCTTACGACAGTGTCTTTAATTTTTATTCTAGCATAGCCTTGTTGTTGTAGGGCTTTTAATTTGTCTTCTATAGTTCTTCCTTCTTCTAAATGGATTGGAGCTAAGAGTAGTAATTTTTCTCTTTCAGTAAATGTTTTTAAGTAATTTAAAACATCGGTTACAGTGTCTTTCTTAACCTCTACACCAGAAATAGGCGAGTAGGTGCGACCAATTCTTGCAAAAAGAAGCTTAAGGTAATCATAGATTTCTGTGGTTGTTCCCACTGTAGATCTAGGATTTGTTGAATTTACTTTTTGTTCTATGGCTATGGCAGGAGCAATACCTTTAATGTAATCCACTTTGGGCTTGTTTAGTCTTCCTAAAAACTGTCGAGCATAACTAGATAAACTTTCTACATAGCGACGTTGACCTTCCGCGTAAAGCGTGTCAAAAGCTAAACTTGATTTACCTGAACCTGATAATCCTGTAATTACAACGAGTTTGTTTCTGGGGATAACAACATCTATATTTTTTAAATTATGCAATTTTGCACCTTTAATAATGATGTTTTCTTTGGGGTTAACGTTGGCAATGTTAGTAATCATAAGCTTTATAAGAAGATAATTTCGTAAAGATACTATAAGTATTTGTTCTGTTAAATATAATGTGGTTCAAAATGTATATGGATATTTTATAGGTGTAGATAATGATAGGATTTATTGTATTTCGTCTTAAAAAAATAAATATTATGATGTTTTTTGTTAAAAAAGTGCGTTTATTTTTGCTTTTCCGAAATTATTGTTATATTTGTAATTCATTTACTATTCGAAAAATACAATCGCCTATAACATAAAATTACTTTTTAAACTATTACCCCAAAAAAACCAAACATTGAAGGCTTCTTCGGTGTATTAAAAGTAATTATTATGCAACAAAAACTTATTACAGACGCTACGTTGGTTACCAATTATATTAATGGTAATGAAGGTGCTTTAGAAATTCTTATTAAAAGGCACAAACAAAGAATTTACAGTTTTATTTATTCTAAAGTATATGACAGGGATCTTGCAGAAGATATTTTTCAAGATACTTTTATTAAGGTTATTAAAACGCTTAAAAGAGGAAAGTATAATGAAGAGGGGAAATTTTTGCCGTGGGTAATGCGTATTTCTCATAACTTGGTTATTGACTTCTTTAGGAAGAATAACAGGATGCCGAAATTTGACAATACTGGTGAGTTTAGTATTTTTTCTGTATTAAGCGATTCTAGTTTAAATGCTGAAAAACAAATTATTAAAGAGCAGGTGGAGCATGATGTGAGACGTTTGGTTGATGAGCTTCCAGATGATCAAAAAGAAGTGCTTTTAATGCGTATTTATAACGATATGAGTTTTAAAGAAATATCTGAAAGAACAGGTGTGAGTATTAATACAGCATTGGGTAGAATGCGTTATGCATTAATTAATTTAAGGAAGGTAATAGATAAACATAATATTGTTTTAACAAATTAATACAATAAAGTGTATTTTGTTGCGTTATTGTTTTGAATTAACCCTTAACAGCAAGAAATGGCAGAACTTTACACTAAGAATTTTATTGAATCAAATGATCTAGAACCGAAAGAAGAGACGGTTAATTTTCTTCTAAATTACTCCAAAGCATTAAATGTTGTGAAGTATAATAAAATTGAGTTTGAGACGCTTTTAAATTAAGTCTTTAAAAAGTCCTGATAATTATCAGGACTTTTTTTTGTTATAATAATCATTTAAAACTGTTTTTCTACCAATAGTTTTAGTTATGATGTCTTTTTCCATATCCCAACCTCTAGCAGGAGAATATTCACGACCATACCAGATTATTTGTAAATGTAAATCGTTCCATTGCTCTTCTGGGAATAATCGCTTTGCGTCTTTTTCTGTTTGAACCACGTTTTTACCGTTTGTTAAATTCCAGCGATACATTAATCTATGTATATGTGTGTCTACAGGAAAGGCTGGAATACCAAAGGCTTGAGATAAAACTACAGCAGCCGTTTTGTGACCAACAGCAGGTAGTTCTTCTAAGTCAGCATAGTTTTTTGGTACTTCTCCGTTGTGTTTGTCTATGAGAATTTGTGATAAACCATGAATACCTTTGCTTTTCATAGGAGATAAACCAACGGGTCTGATGATGTCTCTAATTTCTTCAACAGATAATTTAATCATATCATATGGGTTATCGGCTTTTTCAAATAAGAGCGGTGTTATCTTGTTTACACGTACATCTGTGCTTTGGGCAGACATCAAAACAGCTATTAGTAAAGTATACGGGTCTTTATGATCTAACGGAATTGGAATTTCTGGGTATAAATCGTTTAACTTATTAATTATAAACGTTACGCTTTCTTGTTTTGTCATTAATTGTATTTTAGCAGAAACAAAGTTAATAAATATGAATACATTAAAAGTAGGAGATAAGGCTCCAAATTTTGAATCTTTAGATGAAGCTGGAAATGTCGTAAAATTGTCTGATTTTACAGGAAAGAAGCTCGTTGTTTTCTTTTATCCTAAAGCGAGCACTCCGGGGTGTACGCTGGAAGGTTGTAATTTAAGAGATAATTATGAGATTTTAAAAGAGAAAGGTTATGCTTTATTAGGTGTAAGTGCAGATTCTGCTAAAAGACAATCTAATTTTAAGAATAAACATGAATTTCCTTTTCCATTATTAGCGGATGAGGATAAAACTGTAATTAACGGATTTGGTGTATGGGGGCTTAAAAAGTTTATGGGGAGAGAATATGATGGTATTCATAGGAAAACTTTTGTTGTTGAAGATGGTGTTGTGATAAAGGTTATCGATAAGGTAAAAACCAAAGACCATGCTGCCCAAATATTAGATTAGCATATATAAAAAAACCTTTCTTATCATGATAAGAAAGGTTTTAGAAAAGAAAGGGGGTTGGTTGGTTACTTTCTCTTCTTTATAGAAATAGCTCTTAGTGGTTTTCTTGTGTAACCAAAAAGGCGGTAATCTTTAATTAAATCTGCTGTTCCTTCAGGGAGCATTTTTTCCCATCCGCGATCACCATTGTCTATCATTTGTAGGATTTCTCTAGAAAAAACATTCATGATATCTGTATCGTAATCCTCAATATCTATTACTTTGCCATTGTATTTGAAAAACTTGTATAGCTCTTTCATGCGTGGATGCACTTTTAAGTTTTCACTATTAAGTAGTTCTCCTGTTTCAGGATCAAGCATAGGGTAAAGGTAAACTTTTAAATCTTTAAAGAATAGTTTACCAAAAGCTTCTAAAATCCCACCGCTTAAATGACGGTAATATTTCTCGTCAAAAATATCTACCATGTTGTTTACTCCCATGGCTAGCCCCATTCTAGCTTTGGTGAAATTAGAGAAGTATTCAACAACTTTATAGTATTCTTGGAAATTAGAAATCATAACGGTTTGACCTAAAGAACAGAGTAAATCTGCTCTATCCATGAAATCTTGTTCGTCTATTTTTCCTTCTGCACGAAGGTTAGATAGTGTGATTTCAAAAACTACAACAGTTTTGTCTTTATCTACTTTATTTTCTTTAACAAACATGCCTAGAGATTTCTCATACATAGCCATGTTAACCTTGGTTACGGGTCTGAAACTTCCTCTTAAAGCTAGTATGTTTTTCTTGTAAAAAATTCTAGCAGGAAGAATGTTTGTTCCGTCAGGTCCAAAAACAACGGCATCGGTCATTCCGTTTTTAACAAGTTGCAAACTCATTAAACGGTTGTCTATATTTTGAAAAACAGGTCCAGAGAAATTAATTGTGTCAATTTCTAATTGATCTTTATCTAGGTGATCATATAAATAACGTAATAAACTTTTTGGTTTATTGTATTTGTAAAATGCACCATAGATAAGGTTTGTACCTAGAGTTCCTAGTGTTTCTTGTTGAAGTCTAGCGTCTGTTTCTTTAAAACGCACATGAAGAATAATTTCATTATAATCTTGACCAGCTTCAACTTGATATCTAATACCAACCCAGCCATGACCTTTAAATTGCTTCGCAAAGTCAATAGTTGCTACGGTGTTGGCATATGTGAAAAATATTTTATCAGGATTTTTATCTCTTGTAATGCGCTCTTCCATGAGGTTCATTTCATGAGAAAGCATTTTTCTAAGTCTTGCTTCGGTTACGTATCGTCCGTCATCTTCGGTTCCATAAATAGCGTCACTGAAGTTTTTGTCATAGGCAGACATGGCTTTAGCTATTGTTCCAGAAGCGCCTCCAGCTCTAAAGAAATGACGGCAGGTTTCTTGTCCTGCCCCAATTTCAGCAAACGATCCGTAAATATTTTCGTTTAAATTTATACGAAGCGCTTTAGATTTTAATGATGGAATATCATCGAATTCTTTGTCTCCTTTTATGGTAATATCCATATCAATAGGTTTAATATCTTGGATTGTAAAGGTATTAAATATTGCCATGTTTCAAATAAAAAAAAAGCTATTTTTGCAAGAAAACAAACCCTTTTGAAAATAACATTTTTAGGTACAGGTACGTCGCAAGGTATTCCTATTATAGGAAGTAATCATCCTGTTTGTCTAAGTAGTGATGAAAAAGACAAAAGACTAAGAGTTTCTGTTTTGATAGAATGGGAAGATTTTAATTGTGTTGTTGATTGTGGTCCAGATTTTAGACAACAAATGCTTAGAGCGAATTGTGAGAGAATTGACGGCATTGTTTTTACTCATGAACATTCGGATCATGTGTTGGGGTTAGATGATATTAGGCCGTTTTATTTTAAGCAAGGAGATATTTCAATTTACGCACACAAGCGTGTGTTGAAATCTTTAAGAAAAAGGTTCGATTATATTTTTTAAACAGAAAACAAGTATCCTGGAGCACCTTCGGTTTCTATAAACAGAGTTAAGAATAAGATTTTTAAATTAGGAGGGATCAGTGTTATTCCAGTAAAAGGATTACATTATAAGTTGAAGATTTTTGGGTATAGATTTAATGATTTTGCATATTTGACAGATATGAAAACGGTTAATAATAATGAGATTGATAAAATTAAAAACGTAAAGGTGTTAGTTGTTAATGCTTTAAGAATTGAACCACATTATTCTCATTTTAATTTAGAAGAAGCTCTTGATTTTATTAAGAAGGTTAACCCTGGAGTTGCTTATTTGACGCATATTAGTCATTTATTGGGGTTTCATGAAGAAGTGCAAAAAGGGTTGCCTAAAAATGTTTTTTTAGCATACGATAATTTACAAATTACTATTTAAAAGAAAAAGATATGAAGCAGAAAGTTTTTATGTATTTATTCATTTTTTCAATGCTATTGGTGTTGTTTCAATATGTAAATGCAAAACGTATTCTTGATGATCAAAGAAGCCAGTTAACTAATTATAAAGAAGGTTATAAATCATATAAAGATTCTATAGCTGTGCTACATGATGAAATTGCAAATCAATCTCATTTTAATTTAGAGCGTAATGAGGATGCTATTTCATATTTTGAAAAAGATGGTTACAATGTGAGTTCTTTAATTCCTTTTATTAAAGATGAACTTTATAAGTTGAATGAAAAAAAAGGACAGCACCCTATAGTTCCTTATGCTTCTGGTGGAGATAGACGTATGATGGTGAATACGGTAAAACTTTTAAACCATAAATGGATTATAGCTGATTTTTCTGATGGTGAATATTGGGGTGAAATATTCTTAACTTACGAAGTTATGAAGGATAAGGAATTGAGATTTAATCTTACAGAATCTTTTTTGTACCCTTTTAATTAAAATCAGTATATTTTATAAGCTATTCCTTTTTGTTTTTTTGTTTCTCCAACATACGAGTATTCAAAAGAGTAGGACGAGTCTGTGGTTGTAAGTATTTTTAAGTGGATATCCTTGTGATCTGCCATACTCTTTGGGTTGATGGTCTTAAATATTACTTCGCAGTTGTTTATCCACCTTAAAGACGTAGAGTCTGCTTTGTTATTGTAATACTCTACTTGTATGGTGTTACTTCTTTTAAATTCTGATTTGTATACTACGTCTTTAATTGTTACTTCACTATAGAATTTACCTGTCTTAAAATCTTTGCAGTTTCTTTCTATTTGGTAACAGCTAGTAAGTGATATAAAAGATAAGCAAATAAAAAACGTTTTCATGAAATTATTTTTTTACAAAATTAATTAAAGAAAATGATTAATTCTCAAAATTTTTAAAACTACCATCAGAATAAAAAATAACAATACGTTCTATGGTTCTATTTGTATCTTTTTTATTTGACTCAATGATATTTGAGATTTTAATAGAAGACTCTTGTGTTGGTGCTTTTGATTTTAGGGTAGGAATATCAATTTTAGGAAATTCTCCTTTTCCGTTAAGAAGCCAATATAATTCAACTTCAGGAAAAGAGGCGAGTATCTTTAAAACAAAATCTAAGCTAGGTTTGTTTCTACCTGAAAGTATGTGTGAAATACTAGAACGTTGAGCGCCTATTTTTTCAGCAAATGATGACGCGGATTCTCCGTAGTATTCTATTACTTTTTGCAGTCTTTTAGAGAAATCAGCGGTGTTTATCATTGTAAACTATTTTTTAATATTCATATTTTACAAATGTAACAATTTATACGAAGCTTTGAGTCTCTAAGTAGTTTTATTTATGATTTCACTTAATGTTTTAATATATATAAAGCAGTTTAAAAACTTGAAAAATAGTTAATTATATGTTTGTGTCGATTCTATATTATTTTTCTTTATTAATCATCTCAATAGTGTCACATTTATTCATACATATTGTTTACATTATTATACATGCAATTAATTTTTAGAGTTTACATTTGTAAAATAGTAATTGTTTACATTTGTAGCATAAATAAAATACATGAATTCAAAATACATCCAAGAACTGTTTTTAAAGTATAAAGAAGCTACGTTATATGATAGGTATATTACATGCGATGATATTGCTCCTTTATTAGAAAAGTTAAAAGCTAAAATTGAAATTAATGAGATAGGGAAATCTGTTTTAGGAGAAACTATTCATTCCATAAAAATTGGTAGCGGTAGTAAAAAAGTTTTAATGTGGTCTCAAATGCATGGTAATGAATCAACAACTACAAAAGCTATTTTTGATTTATTAAACACTTTGATAAATGACTCTAGTGAAATATCTAGCATTTTAAAATCATGTACCTTATATATAATACCCATTTTAAATCCTGATGGAGCTAGAGCTTATACAAGAATAAATGCTAATCAAGTTGACTTAAATAGAGATGCTCAAGATTTATCTCAACCAGAAAGTATTGTGTTGCGAGATGTGTTTAACTCTTTTAAACCTGATTTTTGTTTTAATTTACACGGGCAACGTACTATTTTTAGTGCAGGTGTATCCAGTAAAATAGCAACTGTTTCATTTTTATCTCCTGCTCAAGATCAAAATCGCATAATCACAGCTAATAGGAAGCTTTCTATGGAGGTTATAGCAAATATGAACAAAACATTGCAAGAGGTTATACCTAATCAAGTAGGAGTGTATGATGATGCTTTTAATATTAATTGTGTAGGTGATGCATTTCAAACAGAAAATATACCAACTATACTATTTGAAGCAGGGCATTATAAGAATGATTATGCTAGAGAAAAAACAAGGGAGTATATTTATTTATCTTTAGTATCAGGTTTAGATTATGTAGCTAATAATGATGTTAAAGGAGAAAAGTTTGAGCCTTATTTAAATATACCTAAAAATGGAAAGTGTTTTTTAGATGTTATTATACGAAATGTAAATTTTAATGGAAAAATTAAAGATATTGGTTTCCTTTTTAAAGAGACTTTAATAAATAGTAAAGTAGAATTTATTCCTAAAGTAGAAAAAATAGAAGATTTAAAAGATTATTATGGACATAAAGAAATTTATGCTAATAATAATGAGGTATTAAGAAAAGATTTAACTGCCTTAAAAATAGGGGACGAAAACGTTTTCGTGAATGTGAATAATGAGAAAATCACATTGTTTTCAAAATAAACCGCATGAATAATGCATAATTATTAGTGAAAATGTATTATTTTTGGTTTTTAATTAAGAATAATTAATTATGGGGAAAATTAAATTAGACGAAATCGATCATCAAATTCTTGATATGTTAATTGATAACACAAGAATACCATTTACAGATATAGCAAAAAAACTCTTAATTTCTGCTGGTACGGTACATGTGCGTGTTAAGAAAATGGAAGAGTCAGGAATTATTAGAGGTTCATCTTTAACCTTAGACTATAAAAAGTTAGGATATTCATTTATTGCGTATGTTGGTGTTTATTTAAACAACACATCGCAGACCAAGTTTGTTCTTGAGCGTGTAAATGAAATTCCATTTGTAACAGTAGCTCATATAACAACAGGCAAATTTAATATTTTCTGTAAAATTAGAGCAAGAAGCACAGAGCATGCTAAAGAAGTAATATTCAAGCTAGATGATATTGAAGGTGTTTATAGAACAGAAACTATGATATCTTTAGAAGAAAGTATAAATGATAAAAAACGTTTAATGCATTCTATTTTTAATGAAATGTAGATATTAGTTTTTCGCAATATTTTAAAGCCCTTTTTAAGGGCTTTTTTTATAATCATGTATTAGTAACATCTACCTACATTCTTTTCTTATGTAGATAGCAGTATTATTTGGTTTTTTAAAGATTTTTTTTGATGTTATATCTAGGCGGAGATATTTCCTTGATTAATTTTAATACTTAATATTTAAATATGATTTTTAACTCTTTAGAGTTTTTTATTTTTTTGTCTTTGGTTTTTTTATTCTATAGGTTTGTCTGTAAAAGAACTGTAAAAAAACAAAATGTATTTATTCTTTTTTCTAGTTATCTATTCTATGGTTGGTGGGACTGGAGATTTCTTTCTTTAATTATATTAAGTACTATTATTGATTTTATTGTGGGAATTAAAATAGATTCTAATAATAAAAAAAACACAAGAAAAATTTGGTTGTGGGTAAGTGTAATATTTAATGTAAGTCTTTTAGGTTTTTTTAAATATTATAATTTTTTTGTAGACTCATGGGTAGATATGCTTTCTGTCTTAGGATATACAATAAAAAGTTCGTGGACATTAAAAGTGATACTTCCTGTAGGTATTTCTTTTTATACGTTTCAAACCATGTCTTATTCTTTTGATATTTATTATAAAAAATTAAAACCAACTAAAGACTTTTTGTCATTTGCAGCATTTGTTAGTTTTTTTCCTCAATTGGTGGCTGGTCCAATAGAGAGAGCTTCAAATTTGCTTTCTCAGATAAATAGTAAAAGAAAATTTAAGTATAAACAATCTGTAGAAGGTCTTAAATTAATATTTTGGGGCTTATTTAAGAAAGTGGTAATTGCTGATGCTTTAGCTCCAATAGTTGATGATGTTTTTACTAATTATAGTACGTATCCAGCATCTACCTTAATATTAGGAGTCACTTTGTTTAGTTTTCAAGTGTATGGAGATTTTAGTGGTTATTCAGACATAGCAATTGGTACAGCAAAACTATTCGGAATTGAATTAATGTCAAACTTCAGGTTTCCAAATTTCTCAAGAAACGTAGCTGAGTATTGGCAACGTTGGCATGTTTCTCTTTCAACTTGGTTTAGACATTATTTATACATACCGCTAGGAGGATCACGAGTAAGTAAAATTAAGTCTGTTAGAAATATTATAATTATATTTTTGGTCAGTGGTTTTTGGCATGGTGCAAATTGGACTTTTATTTTCTGGGGAGCTTTTCATGCTTTAGTATTCATTCCAGTTTTTTTAATGGGTAGAAATACTATTTATAAAAACAGTGTGGTTGGACAAGATTCATATTTTCCAAGTTTTATTGAAATAGTACAAGTGTTACTTACTTTTTCTATTATTACTTTTTCAAGAATATTTTTTAGATCTGAGTCAATTACTGATGCCTTTGGTTTTATAAATAGAATTATAACCAATTTTAGTTACGCTTCTTATAAGCACCCAATGGGCTACAGGATGGTTGATTATTATATTCTAGTTATTTTATTTGTGCTATATGAATATAGAATAAGGAAAGATGAGCGCAATCCATTTAAGTTTAAATCTAAATTAGTAAGGTTTTTAATGTATACTATTGTTATGTTTTTGATGCTTTTGTTTTATGATAGCCATATAGATAGGTCTTTTATTTATTTTCAATTCTAAATTATGAAAAAATTATTTTTTAAATCAATAATTTACTTAGTTGGAATTTTTGTTGTCATAGAATTACTTATTCACATATTACACCTTACTAAGGATTATCCAGTAAGAATTATTGATGAATATGGAGTAGAGAAGTGGAAGCCTAATCAAACAGGATATTCTGTTACAGGAAATCGAAGGCAAAATTTTTCAAAATTTAGAATAAATAATTCCGGCTATAACTCTTATAGAGAATTTCTACCAACAAAAACTAAATTTGAAATAGCACTAGTAGGAGATTCCTTTATAGAAGGTTTTCATCAGGATTTTGATAATTCAATAGGAAAAAAAATAGAAAAGAAACTAGAGAATGTTTCAGTTTATGAATACGGTTATGCTGGCTATGATTTGGCAGATCAACTTCATTTGATACATAAATATAAAGAAGAGTTTGATTTAATCGATTACGTTTTTATTGATCTTAAGTTTGAAACAGATTTGGTAAGAAAGAAGTATGAAGTAGTTAAAAGTAGAATGAAGTTGGAATCTCCATTGTACAAAAATATACGAAAGATAAAACTCTTAGTTTTCATGCAGAATATAGGAGTTATTGATATAGGGAAAAAGTTTGTTTCAAATTTGATGTCATTTAAAATAAATAAAAGCATAAAAAGAGAAGAAAAGCCTACTAAAGCCAAAGTGAATAAAAGCCGTATCAATAATTTTGACCAGTTGATATCTACTTATAGTTTTAATAAAAAACGATTTATTTTTATTTTAGAAAAAGATAAAACACCACAAGTTTTTATTAATCATTTAGATAAAAATAATTATAGATATTTAGATTTATCAAAAGGTTTTGATAAATCGGATTTACCTAAAACCCTTATTTATGATAAACATTGGAATAATCATGGAAGAGATTTAGTGTCAAATCAAATATCTTTCATGATAAAATTATTAAATAAAAATAATAGAGGTCAGTAGTTAGTTACTTATCAATTCAGACTGATTAATTTTGTTTGCTTCAAGCATTTTCACAATAAGTTTATTGAATATAGTAGCTTTATTTTGAGAGCGATTTATTCTAAAACAGAATTTATTAAAATACCTGTTTAAATTGTTATCACTAACCCAAGAATAAGTTGTTCTTATCCAAGATTTAATTTGATGTATAATTGTATGAAGATGAATTTAAGTTAATGATTGTAGAATTATTATAATCAGGTCAAAGTGTAAATTCAGTTAGTAGCGAATACAATCTCAATGTTAGTATGATTCGTAAGTAGTGTAAATCTCATGAAGAAAACTCTGGTAATTTCACTACTACATCCGTATTATCAGAAGGTCAGAATGGACTACCTAATAAATTTGGTACTATTTTTTATGCTACGTTATTCATGTTTTTGATTTTCAGTTCTAATTCTTTTTCAGCGGGTGTTTTATAATTTAAAGCAGAATGAATTCTTTCGTTGTTATACCAGTTTATATACTCGTCAATAATATTAAATGCTTGTAGAAAAGATTTAAACTTATATCTGTTTGTGCAT
>CALKXS010000167.1 GCA_938003745.1 uncultured Algibacter sp. | reverse complement strand
ATCTATATCTTTTCTTTTTAACCAATTATAAAAGCTGCTAGAACTAACCTTCATACAACTACACATCTTTTCAACAGGAAAATTATCTTTATTCGATAAAATAAAACGATATCTCACTTCTCGCTCACGGAAAAGATGCTTGCCGTCTTTTTTTAAGATATCTCGCTCTAACTTTACGTTTCTTAACTCTTTTTCTAAAAGTCGAATACGTTTTTGGTCTTCTGATAATACGGATGTAGTGGTAAAATTACCAGGGTTTTCTTCATGGAACTTACGCCACTTGCTAATCATACTACCATTGAGATTGTGCTCGACACTAACTGAATTTACACTTTGACCTGATTGTAATAACTCTACAATCATTAACTTAAATTCATCTTTATACTTTTTTGCCATAATTCAAATGTAAGATTATTGGCTGTAGTGTTTTGTCCTGTTAAAGGTAGACATTCCACTATTAGTGAGTTAGGGATAGCATTGAAAAACCCACAGCGAGGTACGAGCGAGGATTTGTAACGTATAGCCTGACCCTTGTGGTAACGCCCAAATTTTAAATATTTAATGGGTTGTAGCCTAAATAGGAACTTCTCTTTCGTTAAATATAATGCCGAAACTTTTAAGTTCGTTTAAAATGGGTTGGTATACTTCTTTGGTTATGGGTATTTGCACACCAGGGATTGTGATTTTTTTGTTTAAAATAGCAAGTGTAGCAATGGCAACGGGTAAACCTACTGTTTTAGCCATAGCGGTGTAGGTTTGGTTTTCACCAAGGGTAACCATTGTTGCGTCTATTTGGTGATACTTTCCGTTAAGTTCATAGCCAAACTTATGATACATAACTATCATGTCTTTATCGTTTTCGGCAAGTGTCCAGCTGTCCATTAATATTTTTTGGAGTATTTGAGCAGGTGTTGCCTTTTTTAGATTTACATTTTTATTGGGGTTAAATATATCTAGTTCTTCTAGTTTACTCCATATATTATCATCTTGATCAATTTTTAAGGTATGCCTTAGTTTTAGTTCTACGTCGTCGTTTGGGCTATAAGGTAGAAAAGTATTGGTAAAATCGCGGTAACTCATGTTTTCGCTATCATCTATAGTATAACTGTCATTAGTCATTCCTAGAACCACAAAAATATTCCAAGCGCGACTAAATCCAACTCGTCTCATGGTGCCTCTATAAAGTGTTTTTGTACTGTTTAAGCCGTAAATATTTTGGTATTTAAGTGAGTCCCTATTGGCATAGGCTTCAAATTTTCCAAAACCATCTATTTCTAAAAATTCTGTTCGTCTAAATAATCTGCGATATGGAATATACTTGTATGTGCCTTCTTGTAAAAATTTGGCGGTGCCGCCTTGTCCTGCAATAACAACGTTTCTAGGGTTCCATGTAAATTTGTAATTCCATAAATTATTATCGCTTTCGGGTGCGACTAAGCCTCCTGTAAAAGATTCGAATAGAACTATTTTACCACCTTTACTTTTAATATTGTCTATGACTTGCATAGCGCTCATGTGGTCTATTCCAGGGTCTACACCAATTTCGTTCATTAAAACAAGCCCTTTTGCTTTTGCTTCTTCGTGTAGATTTTGCATTTCTGGGCTTACGTATGATGCTGTTACCATGTGTTTATTATAGAATATACAGTCTTTGGCTATTTCTATATGAAATCTTGCGGGTAACATTGAAATAACGATGTCTGCATCTTGAATAGCTTGCTTTCTTGAGCTTTCCTCGAAAACATCTAAGATAATGGCTTGAGCATGTTTGCTATTATCTATAATGTTTTTTGTATTATCAAGATTTATATCTCCAATGGTAATGAATAAGTTTTCAGTAATAGCTTTGTCTAATAGATATTTTAATAAATATGATGTTGATTTCCCTGAACCAATGATTAAAATCTTTCGCATAGTAATATTAGTTGACTAATTTTGTTAATACTAATTTAGTAAATACTTCTAGTTTTAGAAACACAGATATGAATAAGAAAATATTAATAACAGGATTATTATTTGGCATTTTTGGAATTGTTTTAGGTGCTTTTGCAGCGCACGGGTTAAAAGAACTAATTTCTGTTGATATGCAAAATATTTTTGAAACTGGCGTGCATTATCAGATGTATCATGCTTTGTTTTTGCTTTTTACTGGTTCTACAAAATTTATTTCAGATAAAATAAAAGTTTATGTATTCTATTTTGTTTTGATTGGTGTGTTTTTATTTTCTGGATCTATTTATGGTTTGGCAACAAATGAACTAACAAGTTTTGATTTTAAAACAATTGGATTTGTAACTCCAATAGGTGGGTTGTCATTAATTGCTTCTTGGGTTGTTATTTTTATTGATTTTGTGAAAATAAATGAATAAAACAAAGAATATTGTATTTTTATATAATTCTGCTTAATAAATATTTTTGCTTAAAATTATGGTAAACAACACCTCAGTTACGAAAACGATTCCGTTGGAAAGATGAAGAATAAAGAATGCCAAAGTATAATATCAACTTTCACCAGAAGAACTTCATAAAGTTGTTTTAGAAAAAGGACAAAGCGTAGAATCTTCTTCGGGAGTCATTGTTGTTAATACAGGTGAATTTACTTGACGATCTCTTAAAGATTGCTTTATTGTTAAAGAACTTGTTTGGTGGGGAGATATAAATATTCCTTTTGAAGCTGATGCTTTTGATAGTTATATGATAAGGTTGTAGTATATTTATCTGGCAAAGAAATTTTTGTTAGAGATGGTTATGCTTGTGCCGATGAAAATTACAAGTTAAGTATTAGAGTCATTAACGAGTATGCATCAGTAATCAATTTGCTTATAGCATATTTTTGCATTCAACAGTAGAAGAGTTAGAAATACTGGAGAAATTAAAAAGATGTTTTTTCGGCCTTAAATTTTATATTATCTGTTTACAAACAAGCATAGCCAATGCACTGTAGTGCCAATGTTGATAAAGACGGAGATACTGCCATTTTCTTTGGGCTTTTGGGTACTGGAAAAACAATATTATCTACAGACCCTAATAGAAGCTTAGTTTGAGATGATGAGCACGGTTGGACAAGCGAGAATACTGTATTTAATTTTGAAGGTGGTTGTTATGCTAAGGTAATTAACTTATCCAAACATAATGGAACTGAGATTTATGATGATATTAAACTATGGGCTATTCTTGAAAATGTTATCTTAGATGATAAAGGAGAGGTTGTTTTTGAAGATACTTCTATCACCCATAATACGAGAGTAAGCTATCCTATAGATCATATAAAAAATATTAGGACGTCATCAATTGGAGAGAATCCTAAAAATATATTCTTTTTAATGGCAGATACTTTTGGAGTATTGCCATCAATTTCTAAATTAACTTCAAGTCAAGCGGCATATCAGTTTATTTCTGGTTATACCAGAAAAATAGCTGGAACAGAAACTGAAGTTTTAGAACCACAGACTTTATTTTCAGCATGTTTTGGAGCACCTTTTATGCCTTTGTATCCTGCTAAATATGCAGAAGTATTAAGAAAAAAAATGATTAATGCTAGTGTTAGCGTTTGGCTTATTAATACTGGTTGGACTGGTGGACCTTACGGAGTTGGAACACGTATGAAGCTGAAATATACTAGAGCTATGATAAATGCTATTTTAAACGGTGATTTAGGATTGTATAATTATGATGATTATCATATTCACTCTGTATTTGGTGTGGCACAACCTAAATCTTGTCCTGGTGTGCCAACAACAGTATTAAATCCAAGAGCAACTTGGAACGATGATGAAGATACTACTGAGTTTAAATTAACAATGCGCAATGCGTTTAGAGAGAATTTTAAGAAGTTTGAAATGCGCTGTAACGAAGAGATTAGAGGTGGTGATCCTCAACGTTATGCATTTGAATTGTATAATAAAACTGAGTAGTGACTAACTCAATAACTAAAAAGCAATTTCAAATTAATAAAATCGCTTTTTTTTATCCTTATATATTAAAAAAGAAAAGTCTATTTTCCTTTATTAACTTTATCTATATATTTCTGTAAAGCCATGGTCATTGATGGTGTTTCGGGAGTTGGAGCCGCAATATCTACTCGTAATCCTTTTTGTTCTACAGCTTTTATTGTTGTGTTTCCAAATACAGCGATGCGTGTTTCGTTTTGTTTGAAATCTGGAAAGTTTTGAAATAATGATTCAATTCCTGAAGGGCTGAAAAATACTAAAATATCATAAGACACATTTGCTAAATCAGATAAATCGCTAACTACAGTTTTGTAAAAAGTAGCTTGTTTCCAATCTACACCTAAAGCGTTTAAAGTATCAGGAACTAAAGGTTTTACTTTGTCTGTATTTGGTAATAAAAACTTTTCGTCTTTATACTTTTTAATTAATGGAGTAAGCTCTGCGAATGTACGTTTACCAACGTATATCTTACGTTTTCTATAAACAACATATTTTTGTAGATAGTAAGCTACAGCTTCAGACTGACAAAAATATTTCATTGCATCTGGAACTTTAAAACGCATCTCTTCAGCAATTCTAAAAAAATGATCTACAGCATTTCTACTCGTTAAAATAATAGCAGTATAGTTGTTTAAATCTATTTTTTGATGTCTTATTTCTTTTGCTGAAACACCTTCTACATGAATAAAAGGACGGAAATCTATTTTTACTTTTTGCTTCTCTTGAATATCAAAATAAGGAGAATTTTCTATTTTAGGTTCTGGTTGAGATACTAAAATTGTTTTCACTTTCATACGTCCAAGTCGTTTTAATTAGGGAACAAGCACTTTGTATAAAATAATATAAGGTGCTATTTCAAGTGCGCAAAGATACAAAATAAAATAAAACAAGTTGCTTTTAATTGTTGTTTGATATGTTTTAAAAGAGGTTATAATACCTATTAGGTTTACAATTAACAATAAAATAGCCATTACATAAATTAAACTTAGACTAGAAGGAAAGGAATAAAGAAGTAATGCGTTGATTGGCAATAGAGAAATACCTAAAAAATTTTTGTAACTTATTTTTTGAAAAAGGTAATCCCTCATTAGTCTGTCTATTTCAAAAAGACTACCAATTAAGCGTTCTACAAGTACTTTTATTAAAATAAAAAGACCAATGCCTACAGTTAGTTTAAACATGGTATTAATGTCTAATTTATTCTCTCCAGAATGAAATTGATAACAAATCATACCAAAAATAGATGAAGATAACATTAAATTAATGAATAAAAGAGCATCGAAATTATCAAAGAATTTTCGATCTTTTGAGTAGATTTTTAAGTATTTAGAATTCCCTATAATGAGGATGAATTCATTAAAACGTTTAGGAGCCAATAATTTAGCTACCGAAATTATGGTAAGCCCAATAACCATTAAAACGGTTATTAATTCATGTGAAGTAACATCGCGAAGCATGGTATAAAATTATCACAATTTTAAGAAACGAATTGCAATTATTAAGGAATATTTAAAAAAAAGAATCTTTTAAATGATGTACATTTGCTAAAAATATTTAAAATTCAAAAAAGAGGTTTATAAATATTGAGATCTGTAGATGAAAGAGGCTGTTGTTATAATTCCAACTTACAATGAAATTGAAAATATAGAAGCTATTATTAAAGCTGTATTTTCACAATCTGATGATATTCATGTTCTTATTGTAGATGATAATTCTCCAGATTTAACGGCGTTAAAAGTTAAAGAACTTCAAGAAGTATATTCTAATCGTTTGTTTTTGGAAATTAGAAAAGAGAAATCTGGTCTGGGGACTGCTTATATTTATGGATTTAAGTGGGCTTTAAATAAATCATATAAGTTTATATTTGAAATGGATGCTGATTTTTCACATGATCCAAAAGATTTAATAAAACTGTATGACGCTTGTGCTATTCAAGAGGCCGATTTATCAATAGGTTCTCGTTATGTTAAAGGTGTAAATGTGGTTAACTGGCCTATGAATAGAGTGCTTATGTCTTATTTTGCGTCAAAATATGTGCGCTTAATTACAGGTATGAATATTCATGATACCACCGCGGGTTATGTATGTTATAAAAGGGAAACATTACAGGCTTTAGATCTTGATAGAATTAAATTTATAGGGTATGCATTTCAAATAGAAATGAAGTTTAAAACCTATATTAAGAAATTAAAAATAGTTGAAGTTCCTGTTATATTTACAGATAGAACTAGAGGTGAGTCAAAATTAAGTTCAGGAATTATTTCTGAAGCTATTTTTGGCGTTATTTCGATGAAAATAAAAAGTATATTCAAAAAGTAGATGATAATGAATAAAAAGACAGTGCTTATAAAAAATGCCAATATAGTTAATGAAGGA
Source organism: uncultured Algibacter sp. (assembly GCA_938003745.1). GTDB lineage: Bacteria > Bacteroidota > Bacteroidia > Flavobacteriales > Flavobacteriaceae > Postechiella. The sequence goes on along the minus strand of CALKXS010000167.1, from coordinate 15,975 downwards.
ACCGTTTTTAATGGAGATATTTTAATTGAAGGAGAATATATAAAGCAAATAAGTAGTTCTATAAGTGCTAAATCTGCAGATGTCATTGTTGTTGATGCAGAAGGAAAATATGTATTACCAGGAGCTATTGATGATCAAGTTCATTTTAGAGAGCCAGGATTAACTCATAAGGCTAATATTGAAACAGAGTCTAAAGCGGCAATTGCTGGAGGTATTACTAGTTTTATTGAAATGCCAAATACAAATCCGCAAGCGACTACCATAGAAAAGTTAGAAGATAAATTTGATATAGCGTCAAAAACATCATCTGCCAATTATTCTTTTATGTTTGGTGGTACCAATGACAATTTAGAAGAAATATTAAAAGTTGATGAGAAGTCTGTAGCAGGCTTGAAACTTTTTTTAGGATCTTCTACAGGTAATATGTTGGTTGATAATCCTGAAGTTTTAGAAAAGATTTTTGAAAGTACTAATATGGTTATTTCTGTTCATTGTGAAGACGAAGAGACAATTAAAAAGAATTTTCAAGAGCATTTAGATAAATATGGAGATGATATCCCTGTTAAGAATCATCCAATAATTAGAAGTGAAGAAGCTTGTTATTTATCGTCATCTAAAGCTATAGAATTAGCTAAGAAAACAGGAGCACGTTTACATGTGTTTCATTTATCTACAGCTAAAGAAACTAGTTTGTTCACAAACAATATTCCTTTAAAAGATAAAAAGATTACTTGTGAAGTTTGTGTACACCATTTATGGTTTACAGACGAGGATTATGATGAAAAAGGAACTTTTATCAAGTGGAACCCTGCTGTGAAATCTCAAAAAGATAAAGACGGTTTATGGAAAGCTTTATTAGATGATAGAATAGATGTTATTGCAACAGACCATGCACCACATACTTTAGAAGAGAAAAATAACGTTTATACAAAAGCACCATCTGGCGGGCCATTAGTACAGCATGCACTTCCAGCAATGTTAGAAATGCATCATAACGGAAAAATTTCAATTGAAAAGATAGTGGAAAAGATGTGTCACAATCCTGCTATATTATTTCAAGTTGAAAAAAGAGGATATATTAAAGAAGGTTATTTTGCCGATTTGGTTTTAGTTGATTTAAATAACCCTTGGACAGTAAATAAAGACAATATTTTATATAAATGTGGTTGGTCTCCATTTGAAGGAACAACTTTTAAATCTAGAATAACGCATACCTTTATAAATGGAAGTTTAGCTTATAATAATTTCAAGTTTACTGATACTAAAGCTGCTAAACGATTAACTTTTAATAGATAAATGATTAAACGACTTATTACACTTATTCTTATTTCTTTGTTGGTAACTTCTTGTTATAAATACAAGGAACCTAAAAAACCAGAAAACCTAATCTCTAAAAGAGATATGGCTAACATTTTAATCGATTTAAGATTAATTAGGTCTGCAAATGGAAATAATAAGAAAGTGTTAGATAGTCATTATGTAAAAGCTTCAAGTTATATTTATAAAAAGTATAATGTTGACAGTTTACAGTTTACGTTAAGTAATGATTATTATGCTTATTTTATTGAAGATTATGACGAAATTTATACACGTGTTAAGGATAGTTTAACCAAGTTAAAAGAAGAGTATAAGTCACAAAGTAACGCTATAGCAAAAGCAAAAAAAGTAGCAGATTCTATAAAAAAGGTTGAACGAAAAGCAAAATTAGAAAAAGAAAAAGCTCAGGATTCTGTTATAATTAAACCTGTTTCAAGTAAGTAGCTCCTATTGCTTTGATACTAGTTTCGATTGCTTTGAAATCATAGTTTAAAGCCGATTTTATTTTTTGATTACTATAATGTGTTTTAGAAGCTAAAGAAACAGTAAGGTGCTTTGTAAGTTGCCTTCGTTTGCCAGTAAGGATGTTTTTTAACCAATCTAATTTCCAAGCCATATTTAATAGCCATGGTTTAGCTTCTTTTTTTGGCTTTTTAGAATTTACAGATACAGCTAAACTTTGTAAAAACTGTTTGTAAGTCCAGTTTTCTGCAACTAATACAAAACGTTCATTTTTAATGTCGCTATTTAAAAGGTCTATCATGATGTTGATAACATCATCAACATCAATTAATGCAACAGTTCCCGAGGTGTAGTGTTTAAATTCCTTATGTGCTTTTTTAAATAAACTTCCAGTTCCGTACTTCCATATTCCTGGACCTAAAATAACCCCAGGATTTACAATAACAACATCCAAACCTTCCTGAGTTGCTCTCCAAACTTCCATTTCTGCACCGTATTTAGAAATAGCATAAACATTATTATCTTCTTCAGGATTCCATATGGTATCTTCAGAAATAGGAAGGTTATTTAATGTACTCCCTAAAGTAGCTATAGAGCTTACATGGCAAAGTTTTTTGATGTTATTAGACAAACATAGGTTTACAATATTTGCGGTGCCTTCAATATTAGTAGTGCGTAAAGTGTCAAATTTATTAGGTTCAAAAGATACAAATGCAGCACAGTGGTACACATAAGTTATGTCTTGAAAAGCTTCAGATAATAAAGGAATATCTAATAAATCAGTTTGAAACCATTCAATTTTATTAAATAATTCTTCATAATTATCCGTATAACAAGAAAATACATTTTTTACATTCTCAAGTTTATTGGGTTTTCTATAAATAACCTTAACAGTTTCATTATTGCTAATTAAGTTGTAAAGTAAATGAGAACCTACTAATCCTGTGCCACCTGTTACTAAAATCATGAAACGAAAGTAGTAAATATTTTAAGGCGATAATTTAATTCGAAATCTTTTATAAATTAAAAAGAATACTTTTTTAGAAGAAAAGAATTATTCAGAATAGATTAGTAATTATGCATTGATTTTTATCTTTGTCTCTGATTAATAAAATATAGAGTGATGATAAAGAATTTTGTTGAAGAATTAACATGGAGAGGTATGATTCATACCGTAATGCCTGGAGCAGAAGAGCATTTAAAGGAAAGCATGCGCAGTGCTTACGTTGGTTTTGATCCTACAGCAGATTCTTTACACATTGGTAATTTAGTGCCAATCATGTTATTGGCTCATTATCAGCGTTGTGGTCATAGACCTTTGGCATTGGTTGGTGGAGCAACAGGAATGATTGGTGATCCTTCAGGAAAATCTAATGAGCGTAACTTATTAGATGAAAAAACATTGCGCCATAATCAAGAAGCAATAAAAGGGCAATTATCACATTTTTTAGATTTTGAAAGTGATGCAGAAAATGCTGCGCTTTTAGTGAATAATTATGATTGGATGAAAGATTTTTCATTTCTAGAGTTTATTCGTGATGTTGGTAAACATATTACTGTAAATTATATGATGGCGAAAGATTCCGTGAAAAATAGAATTTCGTCTGAATATTCAGAGGGTATGAGTTTCACAGAGTTTACATACCAACTTGTTCAAGGCTATGATTTTCTTCATTTACATAAAGATCAGAATTGCTCTATTCAAATGGGAGGTAGTGATCAATGGGGAAATATTACAACAGGAACCGAGTTAATTAGAAGAGTTGGTGGTGGTAAAGGATATGCTATTACGTGTCCGTTAATTACAAAATCTGACGGATCTAAATTTGGTAAATCTGAAGGTGGAAATGTGTGGCTAGATAACAACAGAACATCTCCTTATAAGTTTTACCAATATTGGTTAAACTCTAGTGATGAGGATGCAGAAAAATATATAAAAATATTTACTTTTTTAACTGAAGAAGAAATTAACGGATTGATAGCAGAACATAAAGAAGCAAAACACTTAAGAGTTTTACAAAAACGTTTGGCTGAAGAAATTACCATTATGGTACACTCCAAAGAAGATTTAGATAATGCTATTAAAGCAAGTGCTATATTGTTTGGGAAATCTACTAGTGAAGATTTAAAGGTGCTTAATGAGCAAACATTTTTAGATGTTTTTGATGGCGTACCTCAAACAGAGGTTGCTGCTAGAGATATTGAAAATGGATTAGATATTATTGCTGCTTTAGCTGAAAAAGGAGGTTTTCTTAAATCTAATGGAGAAGCTCGTCGTGCACTTAAAGAAAATTCTATATCTGTAAATAAAGAGAAAGTAAAGGAAGATTATAAAATTACTTCAAAAGACTTAATTAATGATAGATTTATCTTATTGCAAAAGGGAAAGAAAAATTACTTTGTTTTAACAATAGTTTAAGCATAAAAAAAACCTGAGGGTGAGAGCTCTCAGGTTTTTAAACGAACCAGCAACAAAGTTGCGGGATTTAAACTTTTTCTTTTTCTTAGCTGAATTATTAGTAGGTATCTTTTTTGAAACCTTACAGAAATATTAATTATTTTGTTTGTTTCCAGTTTTTATCGGCACTTTGTATTAAAAGCTCTGGTTTTCCTTTTTGCCATAATTTAAGGGTGTTTGTTCCCCACGCATTATAGAATAAGTAAAGTTTGCCATCTCTAATTTCAAAGGCTTTTGGGTTAATAGAGACTTTAGAGTTTTTTATTGCAAGAGCATAAGCACAATACCCACCGTATTGTGGTATATATTTTTCAGGTTTTTTATTAAATAAATCTAAGTTCTCTTTTGATGAAAATTTAAAGTGTACATCGTCAAATTCTGCGGCAAATAATTTATTACCAGCTTTGGCTTCATTATTAAAATAAGCAACAACATCGTAACCATTAGCTATAAAACCTTTTTTTGTATTGTAATCTGTATTTTGAGAATATGTAATTGTGGAACAAAAAATGAATATTATTATAAGATGTTTCATCTCAGAACAGTCGAAAAACCAATATATTCTTTACATATTGATAATTAAAATACCATAAGGTTACATCCTCTAATATCCGAATTGTCAAACCTGCCAATAACCTCAAAAGAGTCATTGCTATATACTCTCCCTAAATCTTGAGTCGCTATAAAAGAGCAAGAATTAATGTTTGCTAAATCAATTATATTTATTCCACCTGTTTTTCCAGTTTCTTGAATAGTTAGCGCGTCTTCTGTATCACGAGTTAGAATATGCATCCAGTTTGGTGTGTTAAAAACACCATGTCCATGAGAGTAGCCTTGACTTAAGAGTTCGGTCATGCCGTATTCACTATGAATGCTACTTAGGCCAAAACCATTTTTAAGCTGTTTATGCAATTCTTCTCTAATTAATTCCTTTCTACGGCCTTTCATACCACCAGTTTCCATAACAATTGTATTCTTAAGGGTGAATTGATATGATTCTATCAAGTCTAAAAGCGCAAAAGAAACGCCTATTAATAAGGTTTTTTTTCCTTGAGATTCCAGTTGTAATAACGTATTTTTTAATTCTGAAATGTTATCAAGATAAAAACCACTAGCCTCATGTTTAGATTGAGAAATCATATCATCAACCATATAAATTAAAGAAGAGCCAGTGCGTTCTAAATATGAAGGTAGTAGAGCAAGTATAACATAATCTTCAATATTGCCATAAAAATGCTCAAATCCGTTTCTAAAACTTTGTTTGTATAGATTTAAGTCTGTTACAAGATGTTTACTTGTAGTGCTTCCGGTAGTTCCAGAACTTGTAAATGTACTTTGTATTTTGTCTTGTGAACTTAAAATGTTGTGTGATTTAAAAAATTGAATTGGTAAAAAAGGAATATCCTTTATTGTTTTTACATCACTGGGGTGTTTGTATAATAAATCACAAAAAGATCTGTAAACTTTGTTATTGTTAAATTGATGCTTAAACACTTCTAGAGTTAGAGTATTAAACTCTGCTTTGGTTTTTATATTAAAAATGTTATTTGTGTCTATCATAAATAAAAAACAAAAGTATAGAAAATAAAAAAAGCATTGCCATAGACAATGCTTCATTTATAATATATTTTTTAACCTATTTAATAATAAGCTTTCTGGTTTCACCAATGTTGTTTTCTATTATGTTTAAAACATAAACGCCAGGACTAAGCTTAGAAATGTTTAATTCTTTACCTGTTAACATGGTTTTAAAAACTTTTTTGCCTAAAACGTTATAAATTTCAATATTCTTAGATAAATTACGTTTAGTAGTAATATAAATAAAAGTTCTACCGTTACTAACAGGATTAGGGTAAATAGAAAGGTTCTCTATCTTTTGTTGAAGCAGACCATCATTAGCATTGCTTTGAGAGAACCCTTGTTGGGTTGCAAAGAATACTAAAGTTAAAAATGTAATTAATAAGTAGTTTTTTTTCATATCTATGCTTCTATTGCTAAGGTAAGAATATATATCAAAATTTATACCAAAAAAGTGTTAAAGATTTGATCAGTTTATCGAAAGGTTAATCTATTGTAAGTTATGTGTTACCTTATTGTTATTTGTCCATAAACCTTTATAACTTTATGGTATAAGTTTTATCTTTACTCAAGAAATAATAAGATTTTAAGATGAACAAGAAGGATATCAAGATATTATTAGTTGATGATGAACCAGACATTTTAGAAATAGTTGGTTACAATTTATCAAATGAAGGATATCAAGTCATTACTGCAGAAAATGGAGCAGAAGCTGTTAAAAAAGCTAATAAAGAGCTACCGCAGTTAATCATTCTTGATGTTATGATGCCAGAGATGGATGGTATTGAAGCTTGTGAATTAATTCGTAAAAATCAAGATTTAAAAGATGTTGTTATTACGTTTTTAACAGCTAGGGGAGAAGATTATTCTCAGGTTGCTGGTTTTGATGCAGGAGCAGATGATTATATAACAAAACCAATAAAGCCAAAAGTATTAGTAAGTAAGGTAAAAGCACTTTTAAGACGTTTTAAAGAAGAAGAAAAAGATACCGTTAAAATTGGGAATCTTGTTATTAATAGAGATGAGTATAAAATTGTTTTAAAAGGAATTGAAATAATTTTACCAAGAAAAGAGTTTGAATTATTATCTTTATTGGCATCAAAACCAGGGAAGGTATTTAAAAGAGACGAAATTCTAGATAAGGTTTGGGGCAATGAAGTTGTAGTTGGTGGTAGAACTATAGATGTGCACATTCGTAAATTGCGTGAAAAAATAGGCGATAAAAGTTTTAAAACTGTAAAAGGTGTCGGCTATAAGTTTGTAGATTAATGCAAGAAAAATTTAAAAGATCATATAGATTTGCGATTCAGACATCGCTCTATATTACCATAATTATAACACTCTTAATGGGTGTTTTTTTATATTATTTTTTTGATTTAGATGTTTTAATGATTTCTGGGTTTGCATTATGTTGCTATATATTCTCATTTTTTGTAATTCAATTTAGAGTAGAAAGGTTTATCTACAAGCGTGTAAAAAAGATTTATGACGACTTAACACTTCTAGAGTCTACAAATTTAACAAGCGGGCCTATAACTACAGATATGACTACGCTTACAGCCGAGATAGACAAGTTTGCACGTAATAAAAAGCTAGAAATTGAAACTCTTAAAGATAGAGAACAATACCGAAAAGAATTTTTGGGTAATGTATCTCACGAATTAAAAACACCATTATTCACAATTCAAGGTTATATTTTAACCTTACTTGATGGTGCTATGAACGATGAGGATATTCGTGAAAAATATTTAAAAAGAGCTAGTGAGGGTGTTGAACGTCTAGGTTATATTGTTAATGATTTAGATATGATTACCAAGCTAGAAGTTGGTAATTTAATATTAAAAGTAGAAGAGTTTGATATTGTAGAGTTGGTTAAAACAGTATTTGGCATGGTAGAAATGCGAGCTAATAAAAAAGAAATCACATTAACTTTTGATACATATTATTCCAAACCAATAATGGTTAAGGCAGATAGAGAGCGTATTCAACAAGTATTGGCAAACCTTATAATTAATTCAATAAAATACGGAAGTAAAAATGGTACAACCGAGGTAAGTATTGAAAACCTTATAAAGAATAAAGTTATTGTTCGTGTAACAGATAATGGTGAAGGTCTAGAAACAGAGCATTTGCCACGTTTATTTGAACGTTTCTATCGTGTAGATAAAAGCGGATCACGTAAAGAAGGAGGTTCTGGTTTAGGTTTGTCTATTGTAAAGCACATTATTGAAGCTCACAATGAAAAAATATATGTAGAAAGCGAGCAAGACGTAGGAAGTGAGTTTTCGTTCACGCTAGAAAAGGTTAAATAATTTTTTAAAGTCAACCTCGTAATCAAAGTTTTTCAACCCTTTGTAATTTCCCATATTTTCTAGCAATTCAATTTTGAAGTTGTCTTGATTACAATTAGGAACAAACCCCTGTTTAGATAAGTGAATCGCTAAATATTCTTGTTCAAATTGCCCAGGCGTTGGTATAAAAAAAGCATGTTTTTTAAGCTTAGCAAGATCCATCACTGTGGTGTAACCAGATCTCGATAAAATTAACCTACTTTGGTTTATTGTTTTCTCCAATAAATCAGAAGTCATATAGTTATAAACAGTCATGTTACTCTTTGTAAAAATTGTTTGCTCTTTTTCCATGACACCACGCACAAAAATAATACGACCACTGTAGTTTTTAAGCTCTACAAATAATTTATCTTCAAGCATAGTGCGTTGCGGCTCAGGGCCAGAAAGTAAAACCAAAAGGTCATTAGTAATACCTTCGTTCTTTTTTGTAAACCTGCTTAAAGGTCCAATATAAGTCGTGGGTATTTCAAAAGAATTTGTATGACCCAGTTTACCACTTAAATTTGGATCTCCTTCATTATCAGGAACCCAACATGCATTAAAGCGTTTCATGAATTTAGAGTGAATTTTAGTGCTAAACCAAGTCGTAATACCACTTAAAACATTTAATTGATGCGTAATAAATACAGAAGGTATCTTTTTACTATAAACACCCAACCTGTTGTCTGATATTATCCCAGAAATATCGTGAGCCTCAATAATGTTTTTAATCGCCCTTTTTTCATTTTTAATCGCCTTAATTAATTTAGGAGAGTCCTTAATTAGCTTTAGCTTAAAAAGCGTTCCTTTTTTAGCATAAGTAACATTATAAGAAGGTAACTCAATCGAAGATAAATTAGGAAACTCCTTTTGTAATAATAGCAACGCCACACCATCACTAGCAATAATTACTTGGTAATTATTTTCAATTAAAGCACTAATAATAGGAATGCATCGTGTAGCATGTCCTAAACCCCAATTTAAAGGTGCAACTAAAATTTTTTTCTTCATTTCAAAAGTATGGCGTTACCACAAGGGTCGGACTTTCACTACTCGCTCTCTGCGAGGAGCTCAAACAAACCGTTCAATCCCTAACGCAGTTTACTGCTAAATTCAAAGATAAGCATACAAACCCTCTCATATATTTCCGTAATTTCACCAAATATTTGATTAATGATAAGAAATAGTTAATAAACTGTGGGAAGTAAAAATAAATTAAGACGATTTAACGAAAACGAAACCTTTGTAAATGTGTTTCAGCCAACAAGACAAGAGTTGGTTATTAAGGAGTACGGCTTAAAAGGAAAATGGAATACTACATTTTTTAAAAATGAGAACCCTATAGTATTAGAGTTAGGTTGTGGTAAAGGCGAATACTCGGTGGCCTTAGCAAAAAAATATCCTAACAAAAATTTCATAGGAGTAGATATAAAAGGTGCTCGTTTTTGGAGAGGAGCAAAAACAGCGGTAGAAGAAAACATACCAAACGTAGCTTTCTTACGTACCCAAATAGAACTAATAGATCACGCATTCGCAGCAGGTGAAGTAGACGAAATTTGGATTACTTTCCCAGATCCTCAAATAAAATATAAGCGTACAAAGCACAGAATGACAAATGCTGAGTTTTTAACACGTTATAAAAAAATACTAAAACCAGATGGTGTTGTAAATTTAAAGACAGACAGTGAATTCATGCACGGTTACACCTTAGGTTTATTACACGGTGCAGGACACGATGTATTATATGCAAACCATAATGTGTATAAACAAGAAGGAAGTCCAGAAGATGTTACAGCTATTCAAACCTTCTACGAATCTCAATATTTAGAGGTAAATAAACCAATTACGTATATTAGATTCAAAATTAAAGACTAGTGGGTATAACGTTTATCTTTTTTTTAGGACTGTTTTTTGCTTTGTTGGGTGTAATTCCTCCTGGGTTATTAAACATGACGGTGGCAAAAATAAGTTTAAAAGAAGGGCATACAAGAGGTATTATGTTTTCTATTGGTGTTTGTGTTATAGTATTTGCACAAACGTATATAGCTTCAATTTTTGCAAGATATTTAAGCAATCATAAAGAGGTTGTAGATATTTTACAACGTGTAGCTTTCGTGCTTTTTGTTTTAATAACAGTGTACTTTTTATTTATTGCAAAAGGCGAACCTAAAAGTCAAGTAGAGCCTAAAATAAGAAGTAAACACAGTCGGTTTTTTCAAGGTATGTTTTTATCAAGTATTAACGTGTTTCCTATACCTTATCAAGCTTATTTAACTATTACATTTGCGTCTTTTGGTTGGTTAGATTTTGAACAAATAAGCATAATATCTTATGTGTCTGGAGCTGCCATGGGGACGTTTGTAACTCTATATATGTATATTTTCTTTTTTGATAAAATAAAAGGAAAAACATTTACATCACAAAAAAACATGAATCGTATTATTGGTGGTATTACAGGGTTGATTTCTGCAGTAACATTATTCAATATTATTAAAGAGATGTAATCTATGAAGCTAGAAACCTTAAATTTCTTCGATAAAGTTTATGAGGTTGCTAAACTAGTTCCTTACGGGAGAGTTACAAGTTATGGAGCTATTGCTAAATATCTTGGAGCAGCTAGAAGTGCTCGTATGGTTGGGTATGCCATGAATGGCTCTGGTGGTAAAGATGTACCAGCCCATCGTGTTGTAAATAGAAAAGGTTTACTTACTGGTAAACATCATTTTGAAGGAACAAACCTTATGCAACAACTTTTAGAAAATGAAGGCATTGAGGTTATTGATAATCAAATTCAGAATTTAAAATTGGTGTATTGGGATCCTTCGGTGGAATTGTAGCATATAAATGTCATGCAGAACTTATTTCTATATCGTGTCAAAAAATAACTGAAGTATTTCCTAATTTTTGTGAAATATACAAATACGCATTATAACGAAACCCCAACTTCAGTAGTAAACATTGAGAATCCAACGCTACCAATTTTCAAATGTTCATAGCCAAAAGTAAAATTGAATTGCTTTTTATGATAATTCAATAAGGCATTAAACTTATTAATTGTTGTTATTAATCAAAGTTTGATTAAAATTAGATTCAACACTAAGAGGCTTTATGAAAAATAATTCAGCACCCAAACCATAAGTGAAACCTAATTCATTAACATCACCATCTACATAAGCTGTTCCCAATCCCCACCAAGCATTAAAGCGTTCGGTACGTACACGATTATATTTAGCCAAAGCTGTGTAAATAGCTAATGCATTGTTTCCTAAATTTGTATTCTCTTCCCATAAATTGGAGATAATCTAGTTCAAAGCCAAATTGTTTTAGAAATCGCATATCAATGTTCAAATGATTTCCGTATACTTTATTCGTTTCAAAAACAAATTTATTAGTAATAGAGGTTGTGAATATTTCGGTGTCTCTATTCCATTCATATGAATAGTTTCCAGTAGTAGTGTTTTTATAAGGATGTTTAGTTAAAAAAGAGTTACTTCCTTTGTGCTTCATTTCAAACGGACTTTCAAAAGCTATACCATAAGCTGTATATGCAAAAAATTTGATAAATAAACCTCCAATAATATCTGTAATAAAATTATTTTCAGAGTCGTTATTGATTTCATTATTGTAAGTATAGTTGGTAGATTGATTACTTTTAGTTTTGTTTGATTTTTTTAAGCTTTCTTCTGCTTTATCAATTTTGCTTTGGCTATTAGCAGTAGCATTAAAAATTAATAGTGTTAGGGAGATTATGATTACTCTTTTCATGGTGAAATTAATAAAAGGTAAAGAATAGTATTATGCATTAATCATGCCGTTTTTTAGTCTAATTCTGAATTCATAAATCTATAGTTAAACCTAATAATTGCATAGGTAAAAGTTCTCAATAACAGCTTCAGTCTTCAAGCATAATTAATTATATTTGCACTTAGAATAAATCTAGATAAAGAATGAAGCTTAACAAAGAAGATATATTAAAAGCGTTAGAGTCTATTACAGTTCCTGGAGAAGGACAGAACATGGTAGATAGTGGAGCTGTTAAGAATGTAGTAACTTTTGGAGATGAGGTTATTGTAGATATTACAATAGCAAATCCAAGTTTACAAGCAAAAAAGAGAACAGAAGTTGATATACTTAAAACCATTCATGAAAAGGTTTACGAAAAAGCAAAAATAAAAATTAACATTAAGGTTGAAGCAGCTGCTGCGGCAGCAACAGCAAAACCAAATGTTATAAAAGGGAAAGCAATTCCTGGTATAAAAAATATAGTAGCCGTAGCATCTGGTAAAGGTGGTGTTGGTAAATCTACAGTTACAGCAAATTTAGCCGTAACTTTAGCTAAAATGGGTTTTAAAGTTGGTGTTTTAGATGCCGATATTTATGGACCATCAATTCCTATTATGTTTGACGTTGAAGCAGAAAAGCCTTTAGCAGTCAATGTAGGAGGGAAATCTAAAATGAAGCCTATTGAAAATTACGGCGTCAAAGTATTATCAATAGGCTTTTTTACAAAGCCAGATCAAGCAGTTGTGTGGAGAGGACCAATGGCAGCAAAAGCATTAAATCAAATGATTTTTGATGCGCATTGGGATACATTAGACTTCTTATTACTTGATTTGCCTCCAGGAACAGGAGATATTCATTTAAGCATTATGCAGTCACTTCCAATAACTGGTGCTGTAGTGGTAAGTACACCACAAAATGTAGCTCTAGCTGATGCTAAAAAGGGTGTAGCAATGTTTCAACAAGATAGTATTAATGTGCCTGTTTTAGGAATTATAGAGAATATGGCGTATTTTACTCCAGATGAGTTACCAGAAAATAAATATTATATCTTTGGTAAAGATGGAGCTAAGAATTTAGCAGAAGACTTAAAAGTGCCGTTTTTAGGAGCTTTACCTTTAGTGCAAAGTATTCGCGAAGCAGGAGATGTTGGTCGTCCGGCGGCATTACAAACGGCAACATCATTAGAAAAAGCTTTTGAAGATATAACAAAAAATGTAGTGCAAGAAGTTGTAAGAAGAAACGATGATTTACCAGCAACTGAAGCTATAAAAATTACTACAATGGCTGGATGTTCAGCAGTTAAAAAATAAAATATGACGTCAGAAGAATTAAAATTAAACGTAGAGAAAGCTTTAGAAGAAATTCGTCCGTTTTTACAAAGCGATGGCGGTGATATTTCGTTACTTTCTATAGAAGATGATAAAATTGTTAATGTACAGTTACAAGGTGCTTGCGTTGGGTGCAGTGTTAATCAAATGACATTAAAGTCTGGTGTAGAAATGACTATTAAAAAGCACGCGCCACAAATAGAACAAGTTATTAATATTGAGGCTTAAACTTATTTTTTTATATTTCCTACTAAAATAATAGACAAACCCGTCTTATAAATAATTGAAAACCATTAAATTTGCGGCACGAAATATGAAGTGCTAAAAATAAGTAGTACAAAAATTGAATAATGGAACAAGATATTAATATAAAAATTACAGACAGAGACGGCGTAACACATGATATAGTTGCACCAACAGATATGGCAATGAACCTTATGGAAGTTGTACGCTCTTACGAGTTGGCTCCTGAAGGTACCATAGGGGTTTGTGGTGGTATGGCTATGTGTGCATCATGCCAATGTTATGTAACAAGTGAAACTGAATTACCTGAAATGGGAGATGATGAAGAAGCGATGTTATCAGAAGCTTTTGATGTAAAAGATAATAGTCGTTTAGGATGTCAAATACAAATGACTCCAGAAATGGAAGGATTAGAAGTAGAGTTAGCTCCAGAAAGTTAAACTTCTTTATAATATTAAAATGAAGAAAACCAGAGCAGAAATGTTTTGGTTTTTTTTGTTTAAAAAATTAAGTGTTTCTTAATAATTTTATTGCGTTACTGTACGGATATAATTTGTAATTTATACATCGTTTGAATTCTTAAATATGAAAACTATCGGGCTTATTGGGGGTATAACTCCAGAATCTACAATAATGTATTATCGTGTTCTTAATAATTTAGCTTTACAAGAGTTTGGAGGTATAAATACAGCTAAAGTATTAATTCACTCTGTTAATTTTGATGAAATTGCTAAATGGCAAAAAGAAAATCGTTGGGATTTATTAGATGATATCATGGTTGATGCGGCCAAAAAATTGCAAACAGGTGGTGCAAATTGCATTTTAATTTGCGCAAATACGATGAATTTAACTATTAATGCTGTTAAACAGGCGATAAGCATTCCTGTGATTCATATTGCAGAGGGAACAGGAAAAAGAATTATTGATGCTGGATTAAAAAAAAGTGGCGTTGCTAGGTACTAAGTATACTATGGAAAAAGCTTTTTTTGTTGATGTTTTAAGTAGTATGGGGATAGAAACTGTTATTCCAAATATAGAAACGAGAGATGAAATTCATCGTGTTATTTATGATGAGTTATCAAAAGGTAAGCTTTTATCAACTTCTAAAACATTTTACACTGAAACTATACAGAACTTAATTAAAGATGGTGCAGAAGGTGTTATTTTGGGATGTACAGAAATTCCGTTACTTATAAAACAAGAAGATGTGAACGTGCCAGCTTTTGATACTACTACTATACATGCTACAGCGGCATTTAAAATGGCTATTAATTAGAATTACCACCAAACTAAAAATATTTTGTTGATTTCTCCATTTGCCTTTTTTACCCAACAAAGAGTTGAGAATTTCTCATCGAAATAGTTCTTGGTTAAAGTTTTAAAATTGTTGAAGTTTAACCATGTTACATTGGAGTTAGGTTTTATTAACCAATCTTTTTTATTGGGGATATAAAATTTACAATTAATAAAATTGGCGAGTTCTTTATAGGTAATATATAAGCCAGAAATACAATCGTTATTTAGTGTTTTAAGCTGAATTTCTTTATTGTTATATGGCATAAATAATTGCGCTTTAAAATATACTTGTTGCTCAATGTTTTCGACTTTTAGGTTAAGTTTATCTAAATATACTTTACATGCGTTTGAATGGAGTAAGGGTAATTGTTTGTCTTTAAGTTTATTTGTTTTTTCAATTAAAGAATCTTTTTTGTTGGGACCAATAAAATGTTCAATTTCAGTCTCACCAACAGATTTATCATAAAGATAGAACTTATAAATAATTTCAAGATGAATTGGTTGTTCGTCTTTCAAAAGCAAACAATCTAATTCGCCCAAAGTAATTTTATCTTTTTGAATTTGAATATTTTCTGCTAAAATAGAAATGTTACTTTGCTGTTTTAACTCAAAAGAAACAAAACGTTCCACATATTTTCCAAGACGTGTTTTTTCATCTAAAACTCCAGAAAAAGAGTTAAATTTTAAAAGAATTTCAAATTGATACAAATTAGAAACAGCATCGCCCTTCCATAAAACCGGCGTTTTTAAATAACCCTCGTATCTTTTTTGAATCATTTAATTATTAATAAAAGTAATCTTATTATTTTTTTGCTTAAAGATACAATTTAGTTCTTGGACCTTAGTACATGACAAAAATACAACCTGTTGATTTTCAATAGATTAAGCGTCAGGTTTTTAGTATAAAACACTGATTTTCAGTGTATTGTATAAATAATTCTGACTTGTATCTCTAATGAAGAAAACCAATATTATCACTAAAAATAGTGAATTAACTCGTGTCCTTAACACTCATTTACAAGGAAAAATAAATTTAGCGCGATTAAAACTGATTTCACATTTTGTAATCGCCCTATGCAAAGTGCAAACAGTTACTTTTGAAAAGCTAGCTAATGCTTTTGATACCTAATCTAGCTGTGATTCTCTTTAAGACGCATATAGCGCTTTATTGCTAATTACA
>CALKXS010000166.1 GCA_938003745.1 uncultured Algibacter sp. | reverse complement strand
ACAAAATAAAAGGAAAGTATCTTCAATTATACCTCAATGAATTTGTATATAAATTAAACCGAAGATACTTTGAAGATAAACTCTTTGATAGACTTGTAATAGCAAATATTTCTGGATTATGAGTGAAAACGGATATTCAATAAGGATTTTAATGTAAAACATATTACGACTGGTCATAATCCTAGATTTGGTAATCAAGAACTTGTTAACTGGAATGATTTTATAGCACCTGCAGGATTAGTAAAATCTAATGCTTCAGATATGATTACTTTTTTAAAGATAGTCTTAAATCAAGAACATACAATAGCTAAAGTTGCTATAATGACTGAAAAAGTATTTTATAAAGATGAAAATAGAGAAGTAGGACTAGGTACTTGGATGATAACTGATGAGAGTAATACAGTTTATATAAAACTTGGGAGTTCTCTAGGTCAATCTTCAATTATGTTTTATAATAGAGATCAAAATTGGGGTATAATTATACTTTTAGATCAAGGAAATTCAAAATTGAGAGGAAAATTATATAATGATATTTATGAGACTGTCTTGAAATAAATACCAAGTTTGAATTTAATAAAGTCAGAAGGTAACAATGTATATAAGCAATAGCGGTTTGGGTTTTAACTCAAACCGCTTAAGTATGTCGTAATCCGAAAGTAAGTGCATTGTAATCGGCTAATGCTCTTATACTAATCGTTAAACGAACCTTCCTTTATTTATTCCTAATCTCCAGAATAAACCTTAGGCAAAGAAATTTTAAACTTCACCGCCAACAATCGTATTACAATAAGGTAACACCAGCAATAACAAAAACTATATTATTGTCTATAGGAAATTCTCGTAGCACAAAATAAACAACATCACCAATAATACAAGCAGTAGTATAAATTTCTTGTCTAAAAATAACAGGGATTTCGTATAGCTAAAAGAAAAAATGAAGACAGACATTTTAAATTCATATTACTTAGTAGTTGCTTTTGGTTTGTACATAAACATAAAATATAAACCAAGAATTATAAAAGGAATACTTAACCATTGTCCAGTGTTAAGTCCAAACCAATTAATGTATTCATTACCTTGTGATTCTTTAAGTATTTCTACAAAGAAACGTACGGTCCAAAGTAATACTAAAAACAATCCAAATAAAAATCCTGATTGATCCTTTTTAGCTGTTTTAGAATAGAAATACCATAAGGTTAGAAAAACAAAAATGTAACAAAACGATTCGTATAATTGTGCTGGATGTCTAAAAGGAACCTCTTCTAATAAATTTGAAAATTGAGGTTGTTCTGCAACAGCATCATATGCTTTTTGAGCGTTTTTAATACCCGTAGCACGAACTACTTCATATTTATTATAGTATTCTTGAATAAAGCGAACACCAAAAGGTGAGTCGCCAGATGGTTTACCAATAATTTCAGAATTTATAAAGTTTCCAATTCTTATAAAAATAGCTCCGGATGCTACAGTAATTACTACACGATCTAAAATCCAAAGTACAGATTTGTAGTTGTATTTTCTACGATACAAATACATGCCAATTATAATTCCTATGGCAGCACCATGACTTGCTAAACCTTGAAACCCTGTGAATTCAAAGCCGCCTTTAAATTTAAAAGGAAGAAAAATACTAAGGAAGTCTTCAGAGATTAATTCTGCTTGATAAAATAATACATGACCTAATCTAGCACCTAACATGGTTGCTAAAACGGTATATATAAATAACGGATCTAAATATTCTAAAGCTACTTTTTCTTTAGTGAAGATGCGTTTCATAATGGTAAAACCTAATACAAAAGCAACAACCCACATTAAACTATAAAAATGGAGTTTAAAGTTTCCAATAATATCTATACCAGTAGCTGGATTCCAATCAAATTTTAATACGTGCATACTTTTTATTTTACAATCTCAAGAATTTCAACTTCAAAAATAATATTGGATTTCCCTGGAATACCTCGGTTTCCAGCTTCACCATAAGCTAAATGATACGGAATAAATAAAGTTGCCTTATCTCCTACATTTAATTGTTGAAGCCCTTCTTTAAAGCCTGCAATCATACCCGCATCTGGACTAATATTTGCAGTGATAGGTTTGTATTGATTGGCTGCTTTACGTTTTATGTTTACAACATCTAAAGCCTCTGCAATTTCTAACTTACTTGTTTCTAATAATCTTCCATTTTCAAAATAAACAGCGTAATGTGTAGATACTTTAGAGTTTAAAGGAAGTTTCCTTCCTTTTCCTTGTTCTGTTATTATATATTGTAAACCAGAAGGCAGTGTTAATGCTGTAGCTTTTTGTTTTAAGAATTTTTGCTTAGAAGCTTCAATAATAGCTTTTGCTTTTGCCTCTTTTCCTTTTTTCTTTTTTTCTGCAATAGCAAAATGATTTACAAAAATATTTGGGGCATCAAATTTCTTTGCTTCTTTTCCTTTTCTAATAATGTTTAATTCTTGAATAATCACATCTTCAACAGGTCTGTCAGATTCTGTTTTGACGTTAGATATAGAATCTTGAATGTCTATACCTTCAATTAATTCTCCAAAAACATTATAGCCATTATCTAAGAAAGGTTTTGGTGCTTCAGTAATAAAAAACTGACTTCCGTTAGTGTTAGGTCCAGAATTGGCCATAGACAAAATACCTGGTTTATCATGTTTTAAATCTGGGTGAAATTCATTATCAAATTTATATCCAGGACTTCCTCCACCCGTTCCGTTAGGATCACCACCTTGAATCATGAATTTATCTATAACACGGTGAAAAATAAGTCCGTTATAGAATTTTTTCTTTTTATAGTCATCTTTAACCATTGTGTTGGTACCCTCTGCTAGAGAAACAAAGTTAGCAACGGTTATTGGCGCTTTATCATAATTTAATTTAGCAAGCATAACACCTTTGGTAGTTATAATTTCGGCATAAATACCATCTTCTAAATCAGGGTCTTGAGCTTTACATGAGAATAGGCTTGTTGTTAATACGGCAATGAGTAAACCTTTTAGTGGTTTTCTTAAGATGTGCATACTGTTTTATTTTGTGTTATTTTTGGTTATTGAGTTTACGGTAACTTCGCAAATTAAAGGCGTGTTACTTCCTATTTTATTTTCGTCGCCATAATAGCCATAAGCTTTTTGAGAAGGAAACAAAAAGGTAACTGTTTCTCCTATTTTCATAAGTTTTAATCCTTCACGAAGACCAGTGAATAATTCTTGTTTATCCATGGCGTAATTTCTGGTTTTCAATTCTTTTTTAGAGTAAATTAAAGAGCCATCTAATGCTTTTACATTATAGTTGTAATTAATAACGTCACCAAAATTAGGTGTTTGCAAAGAGTCTGTGGTAGACTTAGCGTTATAATAATACCAAAAACCACTTTCTGAAGATATATAAGTGAGATCTTTTTTCTCATGCATTAATTTCTCTATATGGTCTTTCTCGTTAGCGTTTAATTGTTTGTTTCTTTCTACAGAAGCATCAATAAAAGAGCCAGTTTTTATAGATATAGGTTTTCTTGCCTCAGGTGTTTTACAACCTAAAAGTAGAAGGGCTATTCCCAATATGGTGTGTAATTTAGTCATTATTTAGGGCTTTATTATAACTAGGTAAGATACTAATAAAACTCTCAATGGTATTTTTTAAAGAAAGTTCGCTTCTTCCTCCTGCGGCATTATTATGTCCGCCACCATTAAAATGAGTTTTAGAAAATTCATTTACAGAAAACTCACCTTTTGAGCGTAATGATATTTTAATAATACCTTCTTGTCTGTCTTCAATAAAAATAGCTGCAAAAATAACATTGTCTAGAGATAAAGCGTAATTAACAACCCCTTCTGTATCTCCTTTTTTATAATCAAATTTGTTTAATTCGTTTTGAGATAATGTAATGTAAGCTGTTCTCGATTCTGGAACAATTTTTAAATTACTCAATGCACAACCTAAAAGTTGTAAACGTTTATAACTATTGGTATCATAAATATTATTATGAATAGTAGTATTGTCTGCTCCTTTATCTATAAGTTTTGCAATAATACGATGAGTTTTACTTGTGGTAGACCTAAATCTAAAAGAGCCTGTATCTGTCATAATACCAACATACAAACATGTTGCAATGTTAGTATCAATGCTATCTGTATGGCCTAACATATCTATAAAATGATATATCATTTGACAAGTAGAACTCATAGAAACATCTGAATACGTGTATGCAGCATAATCATCTGGTTCTTGATGATGGTCTATCATTATTTTAATAGAAGCATTTTTTGATAACACAGATTCCATGTTTCCAGTTCTATGGAAGGCATTAAAATCTAAGGTGAAAATAATATCAGTATCTTCAATGAGTTTATTGCAAGCAGCTGTTTGAGTATCGTACTTTAAAATAGAGCTTTCACCTGGTACCCATTTTAGGAAAGTAGGGTAGTCATTTGGGGTCATAACGGTTACATCGTCATGGCTTTTTATTAGATAATGGTATAGGCCTAAAGTAGACCCTATGGCATCTCCATCAGGGTTTTTATGAGTAACAATTACAATTTTTTTTGGTGTTGAAAGTAATTGCTTAATTCTTGTAATATCTTGTTTTGTCATAGGGAGCGAATATACAATTTAATAAGATATTGATGAAAGGGATTAACTTACATTTATGGAGAAATTATATTGAAAATGAAGTTGATAATTCCAATTTGGTTGGGAAATATACTTGTAGCTTTATATAAGGCCATTAGTGCTTTAATTTTATGTTAATTTTTAACATAAAGAAGAAAAATAAATATAATAATGTACTTTTGCGAAAATTTAAAAATACAAGATGGCGACAAATAGAACATTTACCATGCTTAAACCAGATGCTGTAGAAAACGGACATATTGGTACTATATTAGAAAAGATTTCTGCTTCAGGATTTAAAATTGTAGCTATGAAATTAACACAAATAACTAAAGCTGATGCTGAGGAATTTTATGCTGTACATAACGAACGTCCATTTTTTGGAGAGTTAGTTGAGTTTATGACAAGAGGACCAATTGTTGCAGCTATCTTAGAAAAGGAGAATGCAGTTAGTGATTTTAGAACATTAATTGGGGCTACAAATCCAGCTGATGCCGCAGACGGAACTATTCGTAAATTGTATGCAACATCTATGGGGGAAAACGCTGTTCACGGAAGCGATAGTGATGATAATGCGGCTATGGAAGGTGCTTTTCATTTCGCAGGAAGAGAAATGTTTTAAGGCTATAAACATTATAAAATCAAAAACCCCGTAGCAATGTTACAGGGTTTTTTTATTTCTAAAAAGGAATAATATGTATATTAAATAACTTTTACATTTACTGCGTTTAAACCTTTTCTACCTTCTTGTAAATCGAATTCAACGTTGTCTCCTTCGCGAATTTCATCGATTAAACCTGAAATGTGAACAAAATGCTCTTTTTCTGAACCTTCTTCTGTAATAAATCCAAATCCTTTAGAATCGTTGAAGAACTTAACTGTTCCTGTACTCATAATTTTAAAATATTTAATTAATAACTTACTGTAAACAAATATAATGCCAATATTTTAGTAATCAAAAAAGCCTATCAAAATAAATTGATAGGCTTTAATTGTAAATTTAGAATCTATATATATAAATTTAGATTACTTTTACGTTTACGGCGTTTAATCCTTTTCTACCTTCTTGTAGGTCGAATTCTACTGCATCACCTTCACGAATTTCATCGATTAATCCAGAAATGTGTACGAAATGTTCTTTGTTGTTGTCATCTTCAGTTATGAATCCAAATCCTTTAGAATCGTTGAAGAATTTTACGGTACCTTTACTCATTGTATTGTGTTATAAAAAATTAAGTTACAAATGTATACAAAAAAATAATACAAAAGTTAAATTTGTAATTTAATTTTAATATTTGTGTTTTTTTTGTAATTACCGAAGTATCAGTTTCTTAATAATATCTTTTCCTAGCTCTTCATTAAGCATACCAATGATTTTTTGTTTGCCATAGCTTAACTCTTCTCTAAGAACACTTGAACTAAGTTGTATATATAACGTGTCGCGTTCTAATTGAACCGCAGTGGTATAGTTGTTAACGCCATTGCCCATTAGTTTTGCCCAAGCATCTGCAACATTAACTTTTTCTAGGCCTTTTTCTAGCCTGTTTGTTGAAACAAATTCTTTTAATGCGTCAGATATACTTAGGTTTTCGTTGTTACGTTTGGCCATGATAAAATTAAACTTGTTATAAATTGATGATTATTTTGTAAAAGTATTAAAAATATTTAAGCGTTACTACAAAGGTCGAGCCATCCGTTTCAAGTAAGTCATCGCACCTCTTTCGTCGGGCTGTGGGCTATCTACGACTATTCCTAATGCTGGCTTGTTTGCTAATATCTAGTTTTTAAACCTCGATATATGAAAATTAGCGTGTAAAAAGGAGTTGTCATTTCGCATTGTACACGAGCCGAATTTTCCCTTTTTCCTTAATTTTATAAAAAACCATATTTTAAAATTTTGTGGTCTTCGAAAATACACATGTAAACCTTTAAAAAAGGCTATATTAACTAAGTTTTTTGTAGATAGTTGGTGTATGTTTCATTCAGTTTACTCCATTATATTATTTATAATCTAATACAATTTTATAGTCAAATTGATTCCAGCATTTTTCATTTCCATAAATCCTTTGTCTTTTTGGCGAACTTATTTTACCCTTACATATGAAACTGTCCTCTTTTTCTTTTTCATAAATCATTCTACGTATAATATCTCCAATTT
Source organism: uncultured Algibacter sp. (assembly GCA_938003745.1). GTDB lineage: Bacteria > Bacteroidota > Bacteroidia > Flavobacteriales > Flavobacteriaceae > Postechiella. The sequence continues at coordinate 14,082 of CALKXS010000166.1, read as the reverse complement.
CAACACCACCTTCAAAACACCAAGATTTACTACATTTTATATTTTCTCTAAAGTTTATTCTATTAAATTATTATTTGATTTTCAATATCATTTCTTATAGATTTCGTAATCTGAATTTTCACATCATTAATTTCAGGAAAAGCTTTGTCGAAAGTTGTTGAATATCCAAATATAAGATTATTGCTTTTTTTGTTCATTATGTTTGTTATGTGTCAACGACTTGATATGAAATCGTTCTAATGTTTTGAATCTAATTTGAAAGGAAGATAACGGGGTTTTTTATAAAGTCAAGTAACACGCTACGCTATATTCTAGTTTATTTTAGGGGTAACAAAAGGAATCATAATTTGTTAAAATGGATTTGTTTATATAAAAAGTGTTATAATCTGAAAATTTCATAAGATTGGTGTACTTGTTTTATCACGTTTTCGGTACGATCTGCATGAGTATCACTTATAAAAAGTTGACCAAAATCTTCGTTATCAACTAATTTGATAATTTGGCCAACTCGATGTTCATCAAGTTTATCAAAAATATCATCTAATAGTAAAATAGGATTGACGCCACTTTGTGTTTTTATAAAATCGAATTGAGCCAGTTTTAAAGCAATTAAGAATGATTTTTGTTGCCCTTGACTTCCAAATTTTTTTATAGGATGTTCTTCAATGTTAAAAGATAAATCATCTTTATGAATACCTACAGATGTATAATGTAATGCTTTATCCTTATTAATACTTCCTTGTAAAAGCGTTTTAAGATCGTTTTTAAATAGATGACTATCGTAAACCAATTCTACGGTCTCATTTCCATTACTTATGGCTTCGTATCTCGATTTAAAAATAGGAATAAATGTTTTTAAGAACGCATCACGTTTTTCGAAAATCTTAGTCCCATAATCTGTTAATTGTGTATTGTAAACATCAATTGTATCTGCATTAAAAGCATGGTTTAAAGCAAAATATTTTAAAAGTGCATTACGTTGTGTTAAAACTTTATTGTATTTAATTAAGTCTGATAAATAGGTTTTGTCGCTTTGTGAAATAACACTATCTATAAATTTACGTCTAGTAGTGCTGCCTTCTATAATAAGATTTCTATCGGCAGGAGATATAATGACTAAAGGTAAAAAACCAATATGCTCACTAAATTTCTCGTAAGCTTTTCCGTTACGCTTAATGACTTTTTTTTGCCCGCGTTTTAAACTTACCATCACTTTTTCGTTTTTGTCTTCCTTTGTATAATCACCGTTAACAACAAAAAATTCTTCGTTATGTTTTATGTTTTGCGTTGCAACAGGATTAAAATAGCTTTTACCAAAGGATAAGTGGTAAATAGCGTCTAAAACATTTGTTTTTCCAATACCATTATTACCAACAATACAATTTATCTTCTCATTAAAGGTAAATGACTTGCTATCAAAGTTTTTGTAATTAAGCAAAGAAAGTGATTTTAAAATCATAGAAATAGCAATTAAAAGGGTGTGTTTAATACAAAATCTTTGAAAAGAAGTGCAAATTATTGAAAAATATCAAATAAATACCCTTTTAGTTATGAAGAAAAATTATATTTTTGCGCCACATAAATTAGAACGGATAGAATGGCAACTTATAATAAAAGAGGTTACAAACAAAAAACAAAAGTAGATAAAGGAGATAATATTTCGGAAGAAAGCTTGCAAGACGTTGAAGATAATTCAACAACGGCAGAAGTTTTTAATACTCTAGATGAAACAGCTTCTAAAACTGAAGATTTTGTAGCAAAGAATCAAAAGTATATTTTTATTATAATTGGAATTGTAGCAGTAGTTGTTTTAGGGTCTTTAGCTTTTAAAGAATATGTTTCTAAACCAAAGCAAATGAATGCTATGAACAATATGTTCCAAGCTCAAAAATATTTTGATCAAGCTGTAACAGGAGCAGAGAAGGATTCTTTATATAACTTAGCTTTAAGTGGAGGAGAAGGTAAATTTGGAATGTTAGATATTATTTCTGAATATAGTGGAACGCCATCTGCTAACTTAGCAAATTATTATGCTGGAACAGCGTATTTACGTTTGAAAGATTATAAAAAAGCAATTGAGCATTTAGAGAACTTTTCAAGTGAAGATGAAGTTTTAGCTCCATTAGCAAAAGGAAATATTGGTGATGCATTTGTGCAATTAAATCAAAAAGAAGATGCTTTAGGATATTATGAAGAAGCTGCTAAAATGCGTAATAATGGGTATACAGCACCAATGTATTTAAGCAAAGCTGGTGCGGTTGCTTTAGATTTAGGTAAAGCAGATAAAGCTTTGACTTATTTTGAAAGAATCAAGAATGAATTTTCTAATTCTACAGAAGCAGCAAATATTGAAGTGTTTATAGGAAAAGCACAAGTATTGGCAAATAAATAAACTGCTATAATATATGGCTACAGTAAATAAAAATTTATCGGATTACGATAAAACAACAATCCCAAATGCGGAAAGCTTCCGATTTGGGATTGTTGTTTCAGAATGGAATGATACCATAACAGAAGGCTTGTACAAAGGAGCGTATGATGCATTGGTTGATAATGGTGTCTTGCCAAATAATATTATTCGTTGGAATGTTCCTGGAAGTTTTGAGCTTATTTATGGCGCAAAGAAAATGCAAGAACAAATGGTTAATGCTGTTATAACAATTGGTAGTGTTATTCAAGGAGAAACAAAACATTTTGATTTTGTTTGCGAAGGTGTTACTCAAGGTGTAAAAGATTTAAATGTATTACATGAAACACCTGTTATTTTCTGTGTCTTAACAGATAATAATATACAACAATCGATTGATAGGTCTGGAGGTAAGCACGGTAATAAAGGTACCGAAGCAGCTATTGCTGCTATAAAAATGGCAGAACTACGCAAGAATAGTTAAGAAAATAATTTGTGAATATAGCAAGTTGTACATGTGACTTTATGTGCTTTTGTTAACAAATTTTGGCTATTCTGTTCTTTATTTCTATCTAAATTTAAGTATTTTTGATAGATAAGCAATCCTTACATTTTGTTTAAACAGAAGAAAAATAAAACATTTAGTTATAAACCTCGTTTCTCTAAAGAAAATGGAGGTGATGCTAATTTGGATGACCAATCTAGTAATAACAAAGAGTTTATTTCTAAATGGAAACGTCAATCTGAAAAAAAACTTAAAATAGGAGGTGCTTTACCTATACGGACTTTAATTTTAGCTTTGGTATTATTATTGATTTGTATGTATTTGTTAGAAAATAAATACATATAATTAGAAAACTTATAAATTATGGGACTTACAAAATTGCGTAAAAACAAGAAGTTTAGTTATACACCTCGCTATTTTGACGATAAAGGTGAAGGAAGTCCATATCAAATGAAACATAAGTTTGATGGCTTTAGATCTACAGTTGGTAATAACTCGGGGTTTAAAACAAAATTTACTAAAGCAATTGACGATTTTAAAACAAATCCAGATAGAGAAGCAAACAGACGTACTGTTATCATAATAGCTGTTCTTCTTTTTGTGTTTCTTTTTATAATCGATTTCGATTTATCCATATTCTTTTCTTAAATAATACATGGCAGACATCATACAGCTTTTACCAGATCATGTAGCAAACCAAATAGCTGCTGGAGAAGTTGTACAGCGACCAGCTTCTGTAGTTAAAGAACTACTTGAAAATGCTATTGATGCTGGTTCAACAACTATAAAATTGATTATTAAAGACGCGGGTAAAACGCTTGTTCAAATCATTGATGATGGTAAGGGCATGAGTGTTACAGATGCGCGTTTAAGCTTTGAACGGCATGCAACATCTAAAATTCGTAATGCCGAAGACTTATTTCAATTAAACACAAAAGGGTTTCGTGGTGAAGCTTTAGCAAGTATTGCAGCAATTGCTCATGTTGAGTTAAAAACGAAACAAGAGCAAGATGAAGTAGGTACAAGTATTGTTATTAAAGGTAGTGATATTGCTTCTCAAAATGTTGTAGTTACACCAAAGGGAACATCTATTTCTGTAAAGAATTTATTTTTCAATATTCCTGCACGCCGTAATTTTTTAAAGTCGAATACTGTAGAGTTAAGACATATTATTGATGAATTTCAACGTGTTGCTTTGGCACATCCAGATATTGGTTTTGTAATGTATAATAACGGGAGTGAGTCTTTTAACTTACCTATTAGTAATTACAGACAGCGTATAGTAAATATATTTGGTAATAAAACCAATGAAAAGCTAGTACCTGTTGAAGAAGATACCGAGGTTTTAAAAATATCTGGTTTTGTTGGTAAACCTGAATTTGCAAAAAAGGCAAGAGGAGAACAGTATTTCTTTGTAAATGATCGTTTTATAAAGTCGGCATATTTAAATCATGCCATAGGTTCTGCGTTTGAAGGTTTACTTAAAAGTGGTACACATGCTAGTTATTTTTTGAATTTAACAGTAAATCCGCAAACTATAGATATTAATATTCATCCTACAAAAACAGAAATTAAGTTTGATGATGAGCATACTTTATATGCTTTATTAAGATCTGCAGTAAAGCATAGTTTAGGACAATTTAATATCGCACCAGTTTTAGATTTTGAGCGTGATTCTAATTTGGATACGCCTTATAATTATACGCAGACTAAAGTGAGTACACCTTCGGTTGAAGTTGATAGAAGCTTTAATCCGTTTAAAGAAGAATCAAGTTTTGGTGTTTCCAATTCGCAGCCAAAACAAACATCATATAAAAAAGAATCAACAGCAAGTTGGGAAGGTTTGTATGTTGGTTTAGAATCAAAAGGGACTCAAGATCTAGATGATTTTAGTGAGGTACAATTTGAAAGCGAAGAAACTACAGCTTCAATTTTTAGTGATGACAAGCAAGCAGAACAAATACATACCACTTATCAATTGCACAATAAATACATAGTAAGTACTATTAAGTCTGGTATGTTGGTTATGGATCAGCATCGCGCACATCAACGTGTTTTGTATGAAGATTTTCTTAAAAATATAACAGTAAAAAATACGGTAAGTCAGCAATTATTGTTTCCTTTAGTTTTACATTTTACAACACAAGAGGTTACAATAATTCAGGAGTTAAAAGACGATTTAGAAAGTACAGGATTTATATTTTTAGATTTTAATGCAGAGTCTATAGAAATAGCAGGCGTTCCCGTTAACGTTCCAGAAAGTGAAGTGTCTATTATTTTAGAGCAGCTTATAAGTGATGTTGAAAATGAAGTGCCAGATAGTCATTTTAGTGCTACTGATTTGTTAGCAAAATCAATGGCAAAAAGTTTAGCTATAAAAACAGGGCAATCCTTAGAGAAAGATGAACAAGAACACCTAGTAAATAAGCTGTTTGCTTGTAAAGAACCGAATGTTTCTCCTACTAATAGAACTACATTTATAACCATGAGTGTAGATGAATTAGATAAAAAATTTATATAGTATGATGCGAATTTCAGATACTGTTAAACATTTAATAATCATTAATGTGATTATGTTTGTTGGAACGATATTTATAGGAGGTGGTGAGCTGTTTTATGAATGGTTCGCTATGCATTTTCCTAAAAACGATTTGTTTAAATCTTGGCAAATATTTACGCATATGTTTATGCATGGTGGTGCAAATTTGGCGAATTTAAGTTTGTCTCATCTGTTATTTAATATGTTTGGACTGTGGATGTTTGGTTCTCCTGTTGAGCAAGTTTTAGGAGCAAAACGTTTTTTGTTTATCTACCTATCTGCAGGATTAGGAGCTGTGGCTTTACAAATTGGTTACTACTATTTTCAATATTTACCTAATTATACAAATTTAATAAGTTCAGGGTTGTCTGCTGAAAACATTAAACAAATGTTAGTAACTAATGAACTGATAGCAGGTGTAACAGACACACAATTAACTCAATTAAAAAATGTATTTCCAGCTTATAACGCAAGTATGGTTGGTGCTTCTGGATGTATTATGGGAATTATGGCAGCATTTGGTATGATGAATCCTAATGCGGAACTTATGATGATTTTCTTGCCAATTCCTATTAAAGCAAAGTTCTTTATTCCAGGTATTATTCTTTTAGATTTGATTTCAGGTATTTCTGGGCAATCTTTTTTTAGTCCAAGTAATACCGCCCATTTTGCTCACGTTGGTGGCGCATTAACTGGGTTTTTAATTATGTGGTATTGGAAAAAAACGCAGTTTAATAAAAACCGTTGGAATTAATGACGTCACTTAATCAGGATATAAAAGACAAACTATCTAATCTTAATATATTAGAAAAGATAATTGTTGTTAATGTGGTTGTTTTTATTTTTGGATTCATATTAACTTTGGTGGCATCCCTTCCAGGTCAATCAAGCTTAAGTTGGTTAGAGTTACCGAGTTCTTTTTCCGAATTTATATTAAAACCATGGGGCATTATTACCTATGCTTTTGCACATTACGAGTTTATACACATATTATTTAATATGCTGTTATTATATATTATTGGGAAATGGTTTATAAACTTGTTTAATCCTAAATTAGCCTTAAACGTTTACTTTTTAGGCGCTATTTTTGGAGGTGTATTATATTTATTAGCTTATAATTTATTCCCAAATATATTAGGTAATGCACGTTTGGTTGGAGCTTCTGCTTCTGTTCGTGCATTATTAATATTCCTTTGTGCCTATATGCCAAATCGTGAAATGCGATTTTTTACGGTTAGTTTAAAATTTTGGTATTTAGGTGCTGCTATGGTTGCTATAGACGTTTTGGGGGTTTTGGGAGGTATCAAAGATCCTGTAACAGGGAATGCAGGTGGAAATATAGCGCATTTAGGAGGTGCTTTGTTAGGCTATTATTATGCAATACAGTTATTAAAAGGAAATGATATTGGGACAGGTTTTGAAAAAATAATGAATGCAATAACAAGCTTTTTTAGTTTTTCTAAGAAAAGCCCGTTAAAAACGGTGCATAAAAATAAGAGTAAAGTTGGTGGTTATACTAAAGCCGATTTTAACGAGTTTAATAATCAGAAAAAGATAGATATCATTCTTGATAAAATTAGTAAAAGTGGTTATGATAGCCTTTCGGCGGAAGAAAAAGAGTTTCTTTTTAGAGCTGGGAAATAATTATTTCATTAAATTGTAATTATTAGAAAATGATAAGAGAATAAATGAAAAAGCTAAATTTTATTGATAAGTTATTATACATCGTCAATGGGGTTATCGCTATTGTTTTATTACTATCTTTTATATTGCCTTTTTTACCACCCAAAATGTTTTCTGTACTTTCTGTACTTAGTTTAGGTGTTGCCTTTTTAATATTGCTTAACGTTTTGTTTTTCTTGTATTGGTTAGTTAGACTAAAAAAACAGTTTATACTGTCTTTATTTGTCTTGTTTGTAGGTTATATAGCATTCGGTACATTATATAAGTTTTCGTATTCAAAACACGTTGGAAATGCGAATAACTTTAAAGTTATGAATTACAATGTACGTTTGTTTAATCTATATGAATGGATTCGAGAAAAAGATATTGAAGTTAAAATAAACGATTTCATAAAAAAAGAATCTCCAGATGTCTTGGGTATTCAAGAATATCATCCGCACAAAAACATAGATTTATCTTTTTTTAAATATAAATATGAAGAGCTCTCTGGAAAGAAAACGAAATACGGGCAAGCCATATTTTCTAAGTTTCCAATTATAAATTCGGGTTCTATTGAATTCCCTAAAACTGCTAACAATGCTATTTTTGCTGATGTTGTAAAAGGAAAAGATACTATTAGAGTCTATAATATTCATCTTGAATCTATGCGTATTAACCCTAAGGTAGAAGATCTTAATACTGAGGATTCAGAGCGTTTATTTAATCGTGTGGGGAAAACATTTAAGATGCAGCAATTTCAAACGGAATTGTTTTTAATGCATAAAAAGCAATGTCATTATAAAATGATTATTTGTGGTGATTTTAATAACACAGCATTTTCATATGTATATAGAAAAATAAAAGGCAATTTAAACGATACGTTTAAAGAAGCTGGTAATGGCTTTGGAAGAAGTTATGATTTTAAATTTTTTCCAGTTCGGATTGATTTTATATTAGCCGATAAAGAGTTTGCTGTTAATGGCTTTAAAACCTTTGATGATCGTTATTCAGATCACTATCCCATAATGACTACTTTAAGCCTTACAGAGTAATATAGATTACATAAAGGAGCAATCAACAATATCTGCTATAATATGGATAACTAGTCCAATACCAAACAAACGTGTTTTTTTCGGAATTAACAAAAAGAGATACACAGCCAAAGCATAATATGTATGTAGAGGATGAAAGTTTATGCTGCAACGGTTTGGGTTAAAAACAGGAGTAGCAAGTAAATGATCTAAATCTATAAACATACCACATATCATTATAATAAAGACTGTTTTCCAATTTGTTTTATACCAAATTAAAGCAACGAACAAGGGTAATAAAAAATGACAACCGTAATGTGCTATGGTTTGCAGCATTATAAATTAGGAATAATGAGTGTTTGAGATTCTAAGTAATTAAGAGCATTTGGCCCTTCATTAAATAATAAATCTAAGATGCTTAAATTAGAGATAAATCGGTGTTTATTACTAAAAACTTGGGTGTAAGATTCAAAATTTTGCGGTAATTCTTTTTTAGCGTTAACTAAGAATCTATAATCCGTTTTGTCTTCAACGGTTTTAATGTAGTTTTCTGTTTTTGTAACATTAACTTCTAACTGTAAGCAATCACAAATGGTTTCAAAACACTTTAGATTAAAATCTAATATATAATCTGTTTTAGTCTGAAACAAAGGCCGTAATTCATCTTCATAGTATTCAAAAAAAGGCGATGTCCTGTATGCCGATAAGAGTGATTTCCAATGAAGACTTTGCCATTTTGTGTCATGAGATACTTTTACATCTCTATATTTTAGACGATTTTTTTGACTATGAACTACAGGAACATTTAATGATAATAGCCCATTAGCTCCATATATGTAGGTTCTATTCCTGTAGGTTTGTTTTAAGAAATTATCGTCGATTTCAAAAGTGACATCACCAAATTTTGCCATAGCAACAAAATGAGCAATATTGGATAAGTATGTTGGATGTAAAATAATACTCATCTACTAAGCATTCTCTTTTTTACGAGATTTCCATTTACTAAACCCAATAAAACCTAATAGTATAACTAAGAAAGGTATGAAAAATGATGTTGCTTTACCGCTTCCTTTTACTGTGGTAAATAGTCTTTCCCAACGTATTTTATCCATGAATCCTTTCCCATGTGCATTCCAACTCATCCAAATAAATACAGGTTTTCCAACAACATGATCGAAAGGTACAAGTCCCCATGCTCTAGCATCTAAAGAATTATGACGGTTATCTCCCATCATCCAGTAATAATCTTGTTTAAAGGTATAATTACTCGCTATTTCACCGTTAATTTTTATTTGATTACCTTCAACACTAAGTGAGTTACCTTCATATTCCGTAATAGCACGTTTATAAAGTGGTAAAACTTCTAAATTGATGTTGATTGTAGCGCCTTCTTTAGGGATGTACAGTGGGCCGAAGAAATCAACATTCCAATTATAGTTTGGATCATGTGGGAAAACATTTGGATCTCTTTCTCCTTTTTTAGCTTTTATAGGAGTTATGCTAGCTACATTTGGGTGATTTTTAAATTTGTCTCTAGCTTCGTCAGAAATAGCAGAGAAATAATATGTGTTATTTTGATTGATAATACCAAATCTATCAGTAATATCATATCTATTAGCCATTACTTGCGAGCTAAATTGATTCGTTTTTGGTTGCACATGGTAGCTAAATTGTAAATGTGCTCTATCTGGTAATTCGTTTTGTTTTCCGTTAATATGAACATAACCATTACGTACTTCCATAGTATCTCCTGCAATAGCTACGCAACGTTTTACGAGATTCGTTTTTTTATCTATAGGTTTATAATAATTTCTGTCTGGACGAAAATTATTCATATCCAACAGTGTATCTGCAGGTTGGTTGAAAACTACAATATCATTTCTTTCAATTTTTTCAAAACCTGGAATTCTCAAATACGGTAGCTGTAGTTTATTAATCCAAGATGTTTTATGTTCTTCAAAGTGATCATTAAATAAGTATGATTTTTTATTTAAACCAGGAATAGTATCGTGCACCATTGGCGCTCCAACAGTAGTCATTGGTACTCTAGCACCGTAATGAAATTTACTAACAAATAAGAAATCACCAACTAATAATGATTTTTCTAAAGAAGAAGACGGAATTGTAAAAGGTTGTATAAAATACGTGTGAACAACAGTAGCTGCAACAATTGCAAATAAAATAGAACTTGTCCATTCCCCAGAGCTTGATTTTGGTTGTATGCTTCTTTCTTTTATGTATTCAATATCAGCAACATAATTTAAGTAATAGTTGTAAAAACCAAATGTTATAACAGTAAGAAATGTATCTAAATAGCTATTTTTTTCAAAACTTCTAGCAGTCTCAACCCAAACAACAATAAACATAATCAGGTTAACAACAGGTAAGAATAATAAAAGGACCCACCATACAGGTCGGTTAATTATTTTCATTAGTACCACAGCATTATAAACAGGAATAAAAGCTTCCCAAGCTTGTCTACCTGCTTTTACATATAGTTTCCAAGTTCCTAAGCCGTGAATGACTTGTATAATTAAAATGAAAATAAACCATTGCATTAATGTCATAATCGTATTTTTTTATTCTTTTAGTAAGTGGCTAAATGTTGTAATTATATTACAGTAATTTGTTTAATTAACCAATGTTTAACACATCGTTCATTGTGAATACTCCTGTTTTCCCAATAATCCATTCAGCTGCAATAACAGCCCCAAGAGCAAATCCTTGTCTGTTATGTGCGACATGTTCTATATGAATGGTGTCAACTTCACTTTTATAATCTACAGTATGTGTTCCAGGAACATCTCCAATACGTTTTGCTGTAATAGGAATACTATCGCTATCTTCTGTTTTATCTAAATCCCATTTATTATAACTACTATGTTCTGCAATTAAATCATTAGCTAAAGAAATAGCTGTTCCACTTGGAGCATCCAGTTTTTTAGTGTGATGAATTTCTTTCATAGTAACGTTATACTGTTTAAGGTTGGTCATTATTTTAGCTAATGTTTTATTAAGCTCAAAAAAAATATTTACACCTAAACTATAATTTGAAGCATAGATAAAAGCGCCCTTATTTTTATTACATAAATCTATCGCTTTATCATAATTATCTAACCAACCTGTAGTCCCTGAAATAACAGGTACATTATTGTTTAAACAATAAGATATATTATCAAAAGCAACATCTGGTATGCTGAAATCTATAGCAACATCTGCCTTTGTTATGTCATAATCGGTATCACCTTTGTCAACTTTTAAAATTATATTGTGACCACGTTTTATCGCTATTTTCTCAATAGTTTGTCCCATTCTCCCGTATCCTAGTAAAGCAATATTCATTTTGTGTTTTATTTTATAATTAAATCAAATTTGTAATTAAAATTTGAAGTTTAAAGTTAATCCTAAATTGTTAATCCCGTCTATTTTATTAAGCTCATAGTGTGGTGTAAGCGTTAATTTTTTATCTACATTATATTGTATTAAATGTGCATCAACATTAGCCCAAATAATATTTAAAGCATAAGTGCCCACGGTAATTAAAAGGGTAAGCTCTCTGTTTCTTCTAAACAGTTTCTGGGCGCGTTCTAGACCATCAATAGTTACTCTAGGATCTCTTAATTTTGTGCCTTGAGAATCAAAATAGAATTCATCAGTTTCAAAACCAGCTAATCTACTTTTATAAGCGTCTCTATATCTATTATATTGATTTGTATTGTGAATAAATATTAATACTTCTGCTCCTAATGCTCCATAAACAATAGGTAAATGCCAATATTTTTTGTTGTAAATATGCCCTAAGCCTGGTACTACAGCTTCATAAAAGGCCGCTTTTGAAGGTCTTAAAGGGTTAAACTTGTAGCTAGATTGAGTTTGTATTGTGTCTTCAATAACAACATTGTCAAGAACTTTATCTTTCTTTTGTGCTATGATGGAAAAGTAACAAAAGCAGCATAGAATTCCAGATATTAAAAATTTATTTAGTATCACGTTGAACTAATTTTTTTATACGATTAAAATCTTCTTCAGAATGAAAAGGGATAGTTATTTTTCCTTTTCCGCTTTTAGATATTTTAACGTCAATTTTGTGCCCAAAGTATTCAGAGAAATCTTTAATACCTTTTTTAATATGTTTTGATATATCATTATCTTCTTCTTCAGTTTTATAAATTGGTATTTTATTATCATCACTATTAAAATTACGAACTAGTGCTTCCGTTTCTCTAACCGATAATTTTTTTGATAAGATTTGTTCGTATATATCTAATTGATAAGATGTATCATTAATGGTAATTAATGCGCGACCATGTCCCATGGATATAAAATTATCTCGCATTCCTGTTTGTATAATAGGATCTAGTTTTAGTAACCTTAAGTAATTAGCAATAGTAGAACGCTTTTTTCCAACGCGCTCGCTCATTTGCTCTTGCGTTAAATTAATTTCATCAATTAAACGTTGGTATGATAAGGCTATTTCAATAGGATCTAAATCTTGGCGTTGAATATTTTCTACCAAGGCCATTTCTAATGATTCTTGATCATTAGCAATTCGCACGTAGGCTGTTATGGTTTCTAGTTCTATAAGTTTTGATGCTCTAAAACGACGCTCACCAGAAACTAATTGGTATTTATTAAAATCTAATTTTCTAACAGTTATAGGCTGAATAATACCTAATTCTCTAATAGAAGAGGCTAATTCCTGAAGTGATTCTTCACTAAAGTTAGTACGTGGTTGAAATGGATTAACTTCAATAGAGTTAATGTCTAATTCAACAATATTTCCAATAACTTTATCTGCATTTTTATCTTCACTAGATTGAATATCATTGCTTGGATCTTTTAAAAGAGCCGATAAACCTCTACCTAAAGCTTGTTTTTTTGTTGCCTTAGCCATAAATTATGAGTTTTTATTAATGATTTCTTTTGCTAAACTTAAGTAATTACTAGCGCCTTTACTGCTTGCATCATAATTAATTATACTTTCTCCGTAACTAGGAGCTTCACTTAAGCGTACATTACGTTGTATAATAGTTTGAAAAACCATGTTATTAAAATGCTTCTGTACTTCTTCTACAACTTGATTTGATAAGCGTAAACGGGAATCATACATAGTTAGTAGTAAACCTTCAATGTCTAATGCTTCATTATGTATTTTTTGAACACTTTTAATAGTGTTTAATAATTTTCCTAAACCTTCCAAGGCAAAATATTCACATTGAATAGGAATAATTACTGCATCAGCAGCAGTTAAAGCATTAAGTGTTAATAGGCCTAAAGAAGGTGCACAATCAATTAAAATATAATCGTAATCATCTTTAATTTCTGCCAAAGCGCCCTTTAGCATGTATTCCCTTGACTCTTTATCAACAAGTTCTATCTCAATAGCGACTAAATCAATATGTGCAGGAATAATGTCTAAATTTGGTGTATCTGTCTTAATAATTGCTTCTTTAACCGAATTGGAATGTTCTAAAAGTTGATATGTCCCTATATCTACGTCTTCAACATCTATACCAATACCTGAAGTTGCATTTGCTTGAGGATCAGCATCTATAAGTAATACTTTTTTTTCTAGAACACCTAACGATGCTGCCAAATTTATTGATGTTGTTGTTTTTCCAACGCCACCTTTTTGATTAGCAATTGCAATGATTTTGCCCATTAATGATTTGGTTTTATTAAGCGTAAAAATACAATTATTTATGAGGAATAAAAACCTTAATTGTTAACACTTGATGATATGTGTATAGTTTTTTTTGAATATCCGTTTTCACTCATAATCCAGAAATATTTGCTATTACAAGTCTATCAAAGAGTTTATCTTCAAAGTATCTTCGGTTTAATTTATATACAAATTCATTGAGGTATAATTGAAGATACTTTCCTTTTATTTTGTGATAATTACCCAGTAAGTTTCTTTTCGCATTACTTATGGTTA
>CALKXS010000165.1 GCA_938003745.1 uncultured Algibacter sp. | reverse complement strand
ATCAAAATCCAACAGGTAAATGATGCCGTTGAAAAATTAAATAATAGACCCAGAAAAAGATATAACTTCTTAACAACTAATGAAAAGTTTAATGAATTTATAATTCAAAACTATAGTGTTGCGTTTATGACTTGAATCCACCAGGTTTAATATTTTGATTCAAAATAGTTTACGAAAAATATATGTAAAATAATACGAAAGCCATGGGTTTTAGATATTCAGCTATAATAAAGTGTTAATAACTTCTACGTAAGGTTTCTATCAAAAAAGCTATTTTTGCTAAGATAAAAATTAATTAGAGAATGTCAGATATAATAGAAAAAGTAAAATGCCTAATTATAGGTTCAGGACCTGCGGGTTACACAGCTGCTATATATGCAGCTAGAGCTAATATGTCTCCTGTTTTATATCAAGGAACGCAACCAGGAGGTCAATTAACAACTACTAACGAAGTTGAGAATTTTCCAGGGTATCCAAACGGTGTTACGGGGCCAGAAATGATGATTGAATTACAAAAACAAGCAGAACGTTTTGATACAGATATTCGTAATGGTTGGATAACTAAAGTAGACTTTTCTGAAGATATTCATAAAGTATGGGTTAATGATGAAAAAGAAATTCATGCTGATACAATTATTATATCTACGGGTGCTTCAGCTAAGTATTTAGGTTTAGAATCTGAACAAAAATACTTAAAACTTGGAGGCGGAGTTTCAGCTTGTGCTGTATGTGATGGTTTTTTCTATAGAAATCAAGAAGTTGTTATTGTTGGTGCGGGAGATTCTGCATGTGAAGAAGCACATTACTTATCTAAATTATGTACTAAAGTAACTATGTTGGTACGTCGAGATGAGTTTAGAGCTTCTAAGATTATGGCAAAAAGAGTTGTAAATACAGAGAATATTGACATATTATTTAATACTGAAACTGAAGAAGTTTTAGGAGACGGACAAGTGGTAACTGGTGTTAGAGTTTTTAATAATAATACCAATGAAAAACAAGATATTCCTATTACTGGATTTTTTACAGCTATTGGGCATAAACCCAATACAGATGTTTTTAAGGACTATTTAGATTTAGATGAGACGGGGTACATTATAAATGTACCAGGAACATCTAAAACGAATGTAGATGGTGTTTTTGTATCTGGTGATGCGGCCGATCATGTATACAGACAAGCAGTAACCGCTGCTGGTACAGGTTGTATGGCAGCATTAGATGCTGAGCGTTATTTAGCAGCCAAAGAAGGTTAATATTTCTTATTTCGATATAAAAAAGACTGCATCTTAATGCGGTCTTTTTTATGCGTTGGTTTTTGATTTTAAGCAAAAAGATTTATTGAGTTAGTTATTTAATTTCTGTATTTTATGTATCACAAGGGTTGAAGTATGAAACAATTTGAAGGACAAGATATGGTAAACTTTATAAAAGAACTACCTAATGACGAACCTCGTAAGGCTTATCTAGCAAAAATAAAATGACAAGATGGCTTTATTTACAGTAAATGTGGGCATACCAAAGAATGTGAAAAGTCTGGGTACAACTATTATTGTTATGATTGCCATCACATAGAGAGTACCACAGCAAACACACTTTTTTACAAAATTAAATTTGGGTTACAAAAAGCATTTTATGTTGCTTTTTAAATGAGTACCAGCAGTAAAAGTATTTCAAGCATTCAAATGGGTAAATGTTTTAGCATAAGCCAAGGTACAGCTTGGTATTTTATGCAAAAAGTAGGTAAGACAATGAAGAGTAGTCAAAAATATACTTTAGAGAAACTAATTAACGTAGATGGATTTATGGTAGGAGAAAAATAAGAGGGAAAACAAGGTAGAAGCTATGATTCAAAAAATAAAAAGGCTGTAATCACAGCAAAGCTAACAGATAAGGGCAAGGTTAGGTTATATATCAAATCTATTGATGACTATTCTGAAAAATCATTGGCTCTATATTTGAAGAACATATTGATACATCTGCTGAAATATTTACAGATAAATGGAGAGGATACTAAGCTTGAAAAGAGCGTTATAATATTGAACAAATTTATAGTAAGGAGCTAATTTTAAACAATTACGCATCATAATTATGCAAGGCAAATCATAGCTAAGAGCTATCTCAACACATATAAGTAAATGGCATATTCAAGCTTATTTGATGAATTTTCCTTTAGAACAAATCACTCACAATTTAAAACTAGTATATTTCATAAAACAATTGAAAGGATGGTTGAAATTAAACCTATAGAGCTCAGTAGTTAACTTCGTCTCTTTAAGTTAAGTAAATATATAAATTATGGCTTAGTAGATGACAAAAATACAACCTATTGATTTCCAATAGATTAAGTATTAGGTTGTTATCATAAAACATTGATTTTCGGTATATTAGATAAATAATTCTGACTTATTTCCCTAATGAAGAAAACTAATGTTATCACTAAAAATAGTGAATTAACTCGTGTCCTTAACACTCATTTACAAGGAAAAATAAATTTAGCGCGATTAAAACTGATTACACATTTTGTAATCGCCTTATGCAAAGTACAAACAGCTACTTTTGAAAAGCTAGATAATGATTTTGATACCGAATCTAGCTGTGAATCCTCTTTAAGACGCATACAGCACTTTATTGCTAATTACAGTTTAGATGCAAACCTTATTACTCGTCTTGTTTTCAACCTACTTTCCAAGCAAGATAAACTCATACTGAGTATTGATAGAACCAATTGGAAGTTTGGATAAACCAATATCAATATTTTTATGTTAGGCATTGTTTACAAAGGAATTGACTTCTCGTTGCTATTTACTATGCTTGATAAAAGGGGAAACTCCAATAGTAAGGAGCGCATCGATTTAATCAATAGGTTTATTTGTCTTTTTGGAAAACAAGTTATTGAATCAGTAGTAGCAGATAGAGAATTTGTGAGAGACCAATGGTTGAAGTTTCTTAACCGTGAAAATATTTCAAAGTATTTCTTCCCCATAAAGGCAAAATTATTAAGGCATCTCACTTGATTACTAGGTTTAAAACCAATGAGTTCGCACCTATAATAAGATTGTAAAAATCAATGGACAACTTTGCTATTTATCAGGTTGTAAACTCAATAACAAAAAAGGGAAACAAGATTTTTTGATTATAGTATCGTTCAATAAACCCGAAAAAGTGCAAGAAGAGTACAAACAACGCTGGCAAATTGAAATGTGTTTTAAAGCCATGACATCTAGTGGTTTTGATATTTAAAAAACACATTTACAAGATATCGAAAGAATATAAAAATTGATCTTACTGGTAATGATTGCTTTTGTTTGGTGCTATAAAATTGGAATATACTTTCATCAAATCAATCCTATTACAATCAAAAAAATGGCAGAAAACCCAAAAGTATCTTTAAATATAGACTCTCTTTTGTAGCTAGTGTTTTGCTAATACACTATCCTATAAAGTGTGTAAGTTTAAAATTGGACTGCCTAATAAATTTAGGGCAAAATTCTTAAGCCACTTTTTTATTTTTAATATTTAAATATTCTTGTTCTATTTCTAAAGGAGTTTTATACTCTAAAGCAGAATGTAATCTTTTGATGTTATACCATTTTATATAGTGATTAATTATATAATGAGCGTCAAAAAATGATTTGAACTTATATATCTGTAAACACATTCATATTTTAGAGATTTAAAGAAAGATTCCGCTACCGCATTATCCCAACAATTCCCTTTTCTACTCATAGATTGGGTTACCTTAAAATTATTTCCTAATAAGTTTCTCATTATGGTGGATGCGTATTGAAGTCTTCTATCTGAATGAAAAATATGATGTTGTGTAATCGCCCTTCTTTTCTTTGCTAATAACCATGTTTTATAAATCGTATTTTCAGTAGTCATATCATCACTTAAAGTCCAAACAATCAATTTTCTATCTGCCAAATCTAAAACCATAGTAAAATAATACCATTTCTTACCCATTCGTATATAGGTAATATAAGAAACCCATTTTTCTGCTAATTGAGTACTTATAAACTCTCTATTTAAAATATTTTTAGGAATTTCATAGGAATGATTTGAATCAGTAGTAATTACATACCTTTTTTCTCGATACACTTTTCAAACTTAATTTCTTCATTAAAAACGATATGTAAGAGCGACTATAATAAATATTTTCCCTTTCGAGAGATTTTTGGATACGTCGACTACCATAAATATGATTACTCTATTTAAAAATAGCAGTAGTTCTATTTTTTAAATGTTTTAAACTCTCCTTTTCTCTACTTATGTCTTTTGTTTTTAGCCAATTATAAAACGCACTATTATTTACTTTCATGCATTTTCAAATCCTCCCATCCCAGCAGGGAAATAATCTTTATTTGATAAAATAAATTCATATCTCATTTGCCGCTCGTGGAAAAGATGCTTACCGCCTTTTTAAATATATCGCGTTCTAACTTTACGTTTCTTAACCCTTTTTCTAAAAGTCGAATACGTTTCTGGTCTTTTGATAATACTGAAGTAGTAGTGAAATTACCAGAGTTTTCTTCATGAGACTTATGCCTCTTACGAATCATGCTAACATTGAGATTGTATTCGCTACTAACTGAATTTAGACTTTGACCTGATTGTAATAATTCTACAATCATTACTTTAAATTCATTTTCATACTTTTCTGCCATAATTCAAATCTAAGATTATAGACTGTATTTTTTTGTCCTGTTAAAGGTAGACATTCCATCTTGTTGTAAGTCCAGCATTTTATATTCAATTCACCAAACTCAATAAATAGCTATATAAACAATAATGATAATGAGTCTGCTAGTAGTTATTTAATCAAATTTTCTAAATTTATTAGGCAAACGTTAGCAAGTTCTACAGAGAAAAAACTTGTCTTAAAATTTTTATATTGAGGTTATTATAAATCATCTAGGCATTAAAAGAAAAAGCTTAATGATAAGTGCAATTGTTTTCAATTACTCCACAACTTTTTGTATTGAGCCAAAGAATGTGAAGTATAATAGCAATAGAAAAAGCGAACTTTTCAGTTCGCTTTTTTATATAATAAAGTGTATTAACTTTCTAGTGTATTCCAACTAAATCACCAGCAGCATTTTTGCTTGGTAAATCAGATTTACCCATCAAGTAAATATCTACTTGACGTGCAGCTTCTCTTCCTTCAGAAATAGCCCAAACAATTAATGATTGCCCACGACGCATATCTCCAGCAGTGAATATATTTGGTACGTTTGTTTGGTATTTACCATAGGTGGCTTTGTAATTAGAACGGCCATCTCTGTCTAATCCTAATTTATCTGCCAAAGTACTTTCTGGCCCTGTAAAACCTAAAGCTAATAAAGCTAAATCACAAGGCCACGTTTTTTCTGTACCTTCAATTTCTATAAGTTTTGGACGCTCTCCAGGAATCATTTCCCACTCAACATTTACTGTTTTTAAAGCAATTAACTTCCCGTTTTCGTCTTTTACAAACTCTTTAGTATTTATTAACCAGTTACGTTCAACACCTTCTTTATGAGAAGATGATGTTTTTAATTGTAATGGCCAATAAGGCCAAGGTGTAGTTGGAGAACGGTGTCCGGGAGGTTTCGGCATAATTTCAAAATTAACTACCGATTTAGCTCCGTGACGGTTCGATGTTCCAATACAATCCGATCCTGTATCACCTCCACCGATAACGATAACATCTTTGCCAGTTGCTATTATTTGATCTTTTATTTCTTGACCAAATACAACTTTAGTTTGTTGTGTTAAGAAATCCATAGCTTGTACGACACCATTAGCATCAATACCCGGTGTTGGTAAACTTCTTCTTTCGGTAGCACCACCACAAAGAACAACAGCATCAAATGCTTTTAATTCTTCTGTATCGTAATTTACTCCAACGTTTACATTTGTTTTAAATGTAATGCCTTCACTTTCTAAAATAGCAACACGACGGTCTATAATTCCTTTTTCCATTTTAAAGTTAGGAATTCCGTAACGTAGTAATCCACCAATAGCATCGTCTCTTTCAAAAACGGTCACTAAGTGTCCCGCTCTGTTTAATTGTTGTGCTGTAGCTAAACCTGCAGGTCCAGAACCAACAACAGCGACTTTACGACCTGTTCTTATTTTTGGAGGTTGTGGTTTAATCCACCCTTCTTTAAAGGCGCGCTCAACAATATTCTTTTCAATATTTTCAATAGAAATAGGATCTTCTATAATACCTAATACACAAGCTTGCTCACATGGGGCAGGACATAAACGCCCCGTAAACTCTGGGAAGTTATTTGTAGAGTGTAATATCCAAGAAGCTTTTTGCCATTCACCTTGGTGTACCATATGATTAAAATCTGGAACTAAGTTGCCAAGTGGGCAACCACTATGACAAAATGGAATTCCGCAATCCATACAACGAGAACCTTGCTCAGTCATATCTTTATCGCTTAAAGGCACTGTAAATTCTTTATAATGCTTTACACGCTCTTCTACGGGCTTATATGTTTCATCTTTCCTTTCGAATTCTTTAAAACCTGTTACTTTTCCCATTGTTATACTGTTTCTAATTCTTCAACCATTACTTCTCCTTTAGCTAAACGTGCTAAAGCTTTCTTATACTCTGTAGGCATAATGCGAACAAAGTTTTTTAAACTATTATCCCAATCGGCTAACAATCTTTTTGCAAGATTACTATTCGTATATTTTACATGATTTTCTATCCAACCTTTTAAATCGGCAGCATCTTCATCTAAAATATCTTCAAACTCAATAGTTTCTGTATTACAAAGTCCGTTTACAAACTTGTTTTCTGGGTCGTATATATAAGCAATACCCCCACTCATACCAGCTGCAAAGTTTCTTCCAGTTTCACCAAGAACAATTACTTTTCCTCCAGTCATGTATTCACAACAGTGATCTCCAACACCTTCTACAACTGTAGTTGCTCCAGAGTTCCGAACGGCAAAACGTTCACCAGCAATACCGTTAATGTATGCTTCGCCTTGAACTGCTCCAAATAAACATACATTACCAACAATAATATTATTTTCTGCAATGAAATCTGCTTTAGCTGGTTTCTTTACAATTATCTTAGCGCCAGAGAGTCCTTTACCTAAATAATCGTTTGTATTTCCATCTAAGTTAAACGTAATACCATTTGCGCCAAAGGCTCCAAAACTCTGTCCTGCAGAACCTGTAAAATTTATGTTTAATATATCTTCTGGTAGACCTTCATGACCATGTGCTTTAGAAATTTCGTTACTAATAATAGCTCCAACTGAACGGTCTATATTATTAATTTTATAATCTAAAGTGGTTTGCTTTTTATCTTCGATAGCTGCTTTAGCATCTTTTAGAATAGTAAAGTCAATTACATTTTCTAAGTTGTGATCTTGCTTTTCAGAATTTTTAACAGGCATCTCGTTATAAGCTGCTGGTCTGTGTAAGATAGATGATAAATCTAATCCTTTAGCTTTATAATGCGTAATGGCTTTATTAGCATTAATTTTTTGAGTCTGACCAATCATTTGATCCATTGTACGAAATCCTAATTGTGCCATAATATTTCTTAATTCATTAGCAATATAGTAGAAGAAGTTAATAACGTGTTCTGGTGTTCCTTTAAAATTAGCACGTAATTCTTTATCTTGAGTTGCAATACCTACAGGACATGTATTTAAGTGACACTTACGCATCATAATACAACCAGAGGCTACTAATGGTGCAGTAGCAAAACCAAATTCTTCAGCTCCTAATAAAGCTGCAATAGCAACATCTCTACCTGTTTTTAATTGGCCATCACATTCCACAACAATACGGGAACGTAAATTGTTTAGTACTAGAGTTTGTTGTGCTTCAGCTAAACCAAGTTCCCATGGTAAACCTGCGTGTTTTAATGATGTTAATGGGGATGCTCCTGTTCCTCCATCATAACCTGCAATAAGTACAACATCTGCTTTTGCTTTTGAAACACCAGCAGCAATAGTGCCAACACCAACTTCTGAAACTAATTTTACATTAATTCTAGCTTCTCGATTGGCATTCTTTAAATCGTAAATTAATTGAGCTAAATCTTCAATAGAATAAATATCGTGATGTGGTGGAGGTGAAATCAACCCTACAAAAGGTGTTGAGTTACGTGCCGATGCAATCCATGGTAATACTTTATTACCAGGTAATTGACCACCTTCTCCAGGTTTTGCACCTTGAGCCATTTTTATTTGAATCTCCCTAGCATTAGATAAGTAATGTGATGTTACTCCAAAACGTCCAGAGGCAACTTGTTTAATAGCAGAGTTTCTACTATCACCATTTGTATCAGGAATAAAACGTTTTCTATCTTCTCCACCTTCACCAGAATTAGATTTCCCTCCAATTCGGTTCATGGCAATTGCTAAATTTTCGTGTGCTTCTCTAGAAATAGATCCATAAGACATCGCTCCTGTCTTGAAACGTTTTACAATATCTGTCCATGGTTCTACTTCATCTAAAGGAATAGGATCGAAATTATCAAACTCAAATAAACCACGAATAGTCATTAAGTTTTCAGCTTGATCGTTAACTGCTTTTGCATAAACATCGTAGCTCGCTTGATCACTTAAGCGAACAGCTTGTTGTAATTTTGCAACTGTAGTTGGGTTAAACATGTGACGCTCTCCGTTACGTCTCCATCTATAATCACCTCCAATATTTAAACCTAAACGTTTATCAATTTGTGTATCTGGATACGCATACTTATAACGCTTGCTAATTTCTTTTTCTATTTCATATAAACCAATACCTTCAATTCTTGAAGCAGTATATGGGAAGTATTTATCTACAAACTGCGAGTTGAAACCAACAATTTCAAAGATTTGAGAGCCTCTATATGAGTGCAATGTTGAGATTCCAATTTTGTTCATTACCTTTAAAATGCCTTTTCCAATCGCTTTATTGAAGTTGTCAACCGCTTTTTGTTCATTTATTCCGGTAATGAAACCATCTTGAACTTGCATTCTAATAATTTCATTTACCATGTAAGGGTTAATAGCGGAAGCGCCATAACCGAATAAAGTAGCAAAATGATGAGGTTCACGTGGTTCTGCAGATTCGATAATGATATCGAAATAGGAACGCTTACGTAAACGGTTCATTTGATGATGTACATAAGAACACGCTAATAAAGAAG
Source organism: uncultured Algibacter sp. (assembly GCA_938003745.1). Lineage (GTDB taxonomy): Bacteria > Bacteroidota > Bacteroidia > Flavobacteriales > Flavobacteriaceae > Postechiella. Next base: position 30,025 of record CALKXS010000165.1, on the reverse strand, counting down.
GAATAGGAGCAAATTCTTTGTTAACACCTCTATCTGATAAGATAATGATGTTTGTCCCTCTTAATAATGCTTTTTCTATTTGTAATATAATGTTTTCTAAAGCATCTTCAAGTCCGTTAAGACCTTTTTCTTTTTCATAAAGAATCTCGATAGTTTCAGCTTTAAAGCTTTCAACAGAAATATTTCTAATTTTTTCTAAATCGGCATTAGAAATAACAGGATTCTGAATTTTTAATTTTCTACACTGTCTTTCTGTAATACTAAAAATGTTTCTGTCTTTTCCTAAAGACAGACTTATATCCGTTACAATTTCTTCACGAATACCATCTAAAGGTGGATTGGTAACTTGAGCAAATAATTGTTTAAAGTAATTTGAAATTAATTGTGGTCTATCCGATAATACAGCCAAAGGCGTATCAATACCCATAGCACCTAAAGCTTCTTTGCCAACAATGGCCATTGGTGTTATAACTTCTTGAATATCTTCAATGGTGTAATTAAACAGACGTTGTCTTGTTTTTACATCAATAGTTTCAATTGGGCAAGTGGCGCTTGTATAAGGGATATCTTTTAAATGTAATCTTGTTTTGTCTAACCATTCTTGGTATGGTCTTTCAGAAACAATTTTACTTTTAATCTCTTCATCATTAATAATTCTACCTTCGTTCATGTCTACCAAGAACATTTTCCCTGGTTCTAAACGGCCATGGCTTTCAACATCTTCTGGAGCAACTTCAACCACACCAATTTCTGAAGACATAATTAATTTACCACTTTTAGTAACTGTATATCTTGAAGGTCGTAAACCATTACGGTCTAATAGGGCACCAACATAATCACCATCTGTAAAAGGTACTGAAGCTGGTCCATCCCATGGTTCCATTAAACACGCATTATATTCATAGAAAGCTTTACGCTCTTCAGACATGGTTTTGTGTTTTTCCCATGCTTCAGGAATCATCATCATCATTACTTCTGGTAATGAACGTCCTGTATGTGTTAACAATTCAACAACCATATCCATAGAAGCCGAATCTGACTTTCCTGGTAATATGATTGGGAATAATTTATCTATTTGAGGTCCGAAGACATCACTTTTCATAATTTCTTCACGAACACGCATTCTACTTACATTACCACGTAGTGTGTTAATCTCTCCATTTTGACACATGAAACGGAATGGTTGAGCCAATTCCCATGCAGGCATAGTATTGGTAGAGAAACGTTGGTGTACTAAAGCTAATCGAGTTACTAAATCTTCTTGTTGTAAATCTTTATAATATGGCCCAATATCTTCAGGCATAATAATACCTTTATATATTAAAGTTGTGTTAGATAAACTAGGTAAGTAGAAATAATTGCTTTGCGACATTTTAGATGCTCCAATAGTGTGCTCAGTAATTTTACGAGCGGCATAAAGCTTAGCTTTAAATATATTTTCTGCAACGTCTTCAGTTTTACCAATAAATAGTTGCTCTATGTTTGGTTCTGAAGCTAAAGCTATTTCTCCAAGTTGAGAAGAATCAACAGGAACTGTTCTCCATCCTAAAACAGAAAGTCCTTGTGCTTTAATTTCTTTTTCAAAAGTTTCTTTACAATACTTATATTGGTTTTCTACTTTGGGTAAAAAAACCATACCTACTGCATATTCTCTTTGGGCTGGAATATCAAATTCACAAATACGTTTAAAATAATTGTGAGGAATATCAATTAACAAACCAGCACCATCACCAGTTTTACCATCTGCACTTACACCTCCACGGTGTTCTAGTTTTACTAGAATTTCTAGAGCGTCATGGATGATTTGATTTGTCTTCTCTCCTTTAAGATTACAAATAAAACCTGCACCACAGTTTTCGTGTTCAAATTCAGGTAAATAGAGTCCTTGTTTCTTCAGCATAATCTACATTTTTGGATTAAAAATAGCGTCGAAACACAAAGGTAGTTACTAGTTTTTGATTAATAACAATGGTGAAATCATTATTTCGATTTTTTAAATGAAGGTAAGTTAAAAGTAATTATATGTTAATAATAAGTAGGTTTTTTAATAAATACTCAATCCTTATATATAGGCATAAATACATATATATCGATTATCACTAACAAATCTTTTTAATACTAATAAGATAATCATGTAAAAATTGAAAGACAGGCAATAATTCAAATTGACTATTTGTTAAAATATTATAAAATATAATTTTTCAATAGGTACCTGTGAAAAAAATAGGGTAAAAAATAGAATATCTATAAAAATAATCAAAACACCCCCTATTTTTTTAAGGGGTAACTGTTTTTTTTATATTTTTGACCTGTCTTGAAGAAATAAATATTAAAATTAATAACCAAAAAGTAAACAATTATGAAGAAAATTATTACAATTTCGATGTTTTTTGTAGCAACAGCATTATTTGCTCAAGAAGAAGGGAAAAAATTATCAATAAGTGGTAGTGTGGATGCCTATTATAGGACTAACGTGACTGCTTCAGATGTGACTACTCAACCAGCTGTTGGTTCATTTGCTAATCAAACAGGCTTTGCTATAGGTATGGCGAATATTATTGCTTCTTACGAAGGAGAGAAGACTGGAGCTGTTGCAGATTTAGTTTTTGGCTCGAGAGGAAATGAAGCTATCCTTAATAATGCAGAGGCTAATGTAAATCAATTATATGTTTATTGGAATGTAAGTGAGTCTATTACATTAACAGCTGGTCGTTTTAACACATTCTTAGGATATGAAGTTATTTCTCCAACTGGAAACTTTAACTATAGTACTTCTTATTTATTCAATGCGGGACCATTTTCTCATACAGGTTTAAAAGCGGATTTTGCTTTATCTAATGATTTTAGCTTAATGGCTGCTGTAATGAATGTAACTGATTTTAATAATAATTTAACAGGAGATTATGCTCTAGGATTACAATTAGGCTACAAAGGTCAATTCTTAAATTTTTACTATGATAATGATGTAGCTTTAGGTTACGAAATAGATTACACAGGTGGGTTTGATTTATCTGATGAGTTTTACTTAGGAATAAACGGGGCTTATTCAAATAATAATGATGAAGGGTTTTATGGAGCAGCATTATACCCACAGTATGCTTTGTCTGATTCTTTTTCAATTGGTTTAAGAGGAGAGTATTTTGCAAAATATGATGATGTAAATGCTACAGATGATGACGATATCTTTGCTACAACGTTAACTGGAAGCTATACTATTGAGAATTTAACAATCAAGCCGGAATTACGTTTAGATTCAGCTTCAGAAGAAATTTTCTTTGGAAATGATGGTATTACTGATCCTTCTAAAAGCTTAGCTACTTTCTTAGTTGGAGCGATTTACTCTTTCTAATATTTATTTAGTTAAAAAAGAAAAGTAGAAGAATGTACTACTAAATAAAACAATTAAATAAGAATTCTAAAAAAAAAAATTTGAGTAATTTAGTTTGTTGTTAAGTTTAATGCCAGAGGATGCTTTTAAACCCATACATAAAGCATCCTTTTTTAATCATTCACTAGAAAAAAATAGTCTTTTATTAACGTGATGATTATATTCTAAAACACTCAAATTATTTTTCTGCTTTTAAATATTAACCATTTAAAATTAAAGATATTATGAAAAAAATTGAAGCAATTATAAGAAAATCAAAGTACCGTGTAGTAAAAGAAGCTTTGCATGAGGTTGGAGTAAATTTCTTTTCTTACTGGGATGTTACTGGTTTAGGAAACGAAAAAGAAGGACACGTTTATCGTGGAGTTAGTTATAGCACAAGTGATATTCAACGTAGATATATTTCCATTGTAGTTAATGATGATTTTTCAGATGCAACTATCAAAGCTATTCTTAGTTCTGCAGGAACTGGAGAAGTAGGTGATGGTAAAATCTTTGTGTCAGATATCGAAGAGTGTTACAGAATACGAACAGGAGAAAAGGGTGGAGACACTTTAAAATAATAACATTAAAAAACTTTTATAATTATGGAAGGATTATTTACAGCAAATAACGTATGGATGATGATCTGTACAGCTCTTGTTTTCTTCATGCACACTGGTTTTGCATTTTTAGAAATTGGATTAACAAGACAAAAAAATACAATCAACATTTTATTTAAAAACATTTTTATCATCACTGTTGGTTTGTTATTATACTACATAGGAGGTTTTAACCTAATGTATCCAGGATTTGCAGAAGGTTCCGCAGGTGTTTTTGAATTCGCAGGATTTGGGATTGCTCCTCCTGAAAATGGAATGACCCCTGATTATGCAGATGGAGGTTATACGTGGTGGACAGATTTCTTATTTCAAGGGATGTTTGCTGCAACTGCTGCAACCATTGTATCTGGTGCAGTTGCTGAGCGTATGAAAATTGGACCATTTATGATTTTTACAGTAATCTATGTGGGATTAGTTTATCCTATTGCTGGTTCTTGGAAATGGGGAGGAGGATTCTTAGATCAAATGGGATTCTATGATTTTGCAGGTTCTACATTAGTGCACTCTGTAGGAGGATGGGCAGCTTTAATTGCTGTTTACTTATTAGGGCCACGTATTGGTAAGTTTAAAGAAGGAAAGCCACAAGCTATTCCTGGTCATAATATACCATTAGCAACTGCTGGTGTTTTAATCCTTTGGTTAGGATGGTTTGGATTTAATGGTGGCTCTGTGCTTTCAGCAGATCCAGAATTAACATCTTTAACTTTAGTTACTACATGTTTAGCTGCTGCTGCAGGTGGTGTTGTTGCAGCCTTAGTGTCTTTCTTAAAATATAAAAACTTAGATTTAACTATGTTTTTAAATGGTATTTTAGGTGGTTTAGTGGGTATTACTGCTGGTGCTGATGTAATGACTCCAGAAAGTGCTATTATTATTGGTGGTATTGCTGGTGCTCTTATTGTATTTGCTGTTGCTTTTGTAGATGCTATAAAATTAGATGATCCTGTTGGAGCTATCGCAGTACACTTAATTTGTGGTATATGGGGAACTTTAGCTGTAGGTCTTTTTTCTACAAATCCAGAGCACACATTCTTAACGCAATTAATAGGTGTAGCATGTTACGCAGGATTCTGTTTAGTAACGTCTTTTATAATCATATTTACTCTTAAGAAAGTAGTAGGTATTAGAGTTTCTGAAAAAGAAGAATTAGAAGGATTGGATTCTCATGAGCATGGAATGAAAGCTTATTCTGATTTTAGAATGAATGAGCACTAATATTTAGCTCATCATAAAGTTTAATATGAAGTTTGTTTAATAAAAAGGCGTCTTACTTTGGTAAGGCGCTTTTTTTGTGTGATAATTTTTTGGCATTTTAATACGTTTTACTCATTGGTTAATATTTTGATAATTGAAATTGTGGATAGAGATATTTCACTACTCAATCTTTTTGCCGAAAAAGTAAAAAGGATTTCAAACAAAAATCGTTCAACCATTAACGCAGTAGTTGCGAAGCGGTTTAGTTTGAATTTGGAGTATTATAGCTAATAATATGAAGATTTTCGTAAGATTTTGTGTTTTATACCATTGAATTTAAGAATGTAAAAATAAAACGGCCTAAAATTAAATTTAGCAAAGCATTAAAATTTCTAATAACAAAGAGGTTGTGAAATAGGCGAAAAACCAGATGTCTAAAAAAGATAGCTTTTTTGAATAGAGAGGATTAGTTAATATTTGTCTTTTTATTGGTAGTAAAAGATTGATTTGCTGACGGCTTTTTAGTTACATAATAATACTCTATGTTTTTCATATCTTTATAATATAAAAACCCGCATTACAATAAAGTAATGCGGGTTTCTAGTATTTACTTATGGTTTAAATATTAAGCAGAGTTTCTACTCGCGTTAATATTTCCAAATAAAGATCGTGTTACAATCTTCTCAAATATTTTAATTTGTTCTTCATCTCTTACTTCAGCTTTTTCTAGCTCTTGAATCTTTTTAAGGGCATATTGTTGTATGGTTAACAATGGCAATACAATAGACTCTCTTACTTGAATAGAGGCTCTACCAGAGGGCTCATTTTCCATTAATTCAGCATAACCTGTAAGCTTAAGTAGTAGTGCTTTTGTAGATACATATTCATTATAAATAATATCCCAAAATGTGCCAAACTCTTCATCTTTAGACATATATTTAGTTAAATCAAAAAATGATTTAGTTAAAGACATCATGCTGTTTTCTAATAATGTTTTGAAGAATTTAGAATTTTTATAAAGTTGTTCTACTTTATGGAACTCGCCTCTTTCTTCGTACTTTTTTAAAGCGACACCAACACCAAAGAAACCTGGGACGTTTTGTTTTAATTGACTCCAAGATCCAACAAAAGGAATGGCTCTTAAGTCTGAAAATACTAATTTGTCAGAATTCCCTCTTTTAGATGGTCTACTTCCAATGTTAGTTTTAGCATAATACTTTAAGGTACTCATGCGTTCCAAATAAGGAATAAACATTGGGTGACTTTTAAAGTTTTTATATGCCTCATAACTTGTTTCGGCTAAATCGTTCATAACGATTTTATCTTCAGCATTCATTGCTTTGTTATTCTTTCCTAGTCTATTAGAAAGTCCAGAACTTATTAATTGCTCTAAGTTGTATTTAGATGAATCTAAAGTTCCAAAATTAGAGCTAATTGTTTGCCCTTGTATTGTTAATTGTACTTCTTTGTCTTCAATTGTTGGTCCTAATGAAGAATAGAATTGATGTGTTTTTCCACCGCCACGAGCAGGAGGTCCACCACGACCATCAAAGAAAATAGCAGTAATGTCATATTTTCTAGAAATTTCAGTCAATCTTTCTTTGGCTTTGAAAATCCCCCAGTTTGCCATTAAATAACCACCATCTTTAGTTCCGTCAGAGAAACCTAGCATGATATGTTGTTTGTTTCCTCGACGTTTTAAGTGGGCTATATATGCTGGATTTGTGTATAATTCTTCCATGACGCTAGGTGCATCTTCTAAATCTGGAATAGTTTCAAAAAGTGGCGCAACATCTACAGTTAAATCATCTTTAAACGCTGTTAGTCTTAACATAGCGAATACTTGCATAACATTAATAGCAGTTTGATTATTACTAATAATGTATCTGTTTGCTCCTCTTTCTCCGTTAGACTCTTGAATCGTTTTAATGGCCTTGATAGACTTCAAGGTGTTGCGCACCATTTCATCTTCAAATACATCAGTATCAATATGACTATCTGTTTTTACTTCTGATAAGATCTTTACTTGTTCGATTTCAGATAAATCATGATAATTCTTTGGAATAGATTTATGTCCGTTTTCAATTAGATTATCAATAACAGCAGTAAATACACTGTGATGTATTCTACTGTCTTGTCTAATATCTAAAGCAGCAAAATTATATCCAAATAAGTGTACTTTATTAATTAAGCTATTTATTTCGGAAACGTAAAGTGATTGATGATCTTTTTTAATAACATCTCTAATGCTTAATAATTCTTTAAGGAATTCTTTAGATGTAATAGTTTCTTCCGTGTTTAAATCTATACTATAGTTGTATAAAATTGTTTCTAGTCTAATAACACGATCTTCAACACCTCTAAAAGTTAATTTGCGTCTTAAGTCTTTAAGATCTCCGTAATACTTTTTAAGAATAGCTTGTTTTAGTTTGTTTGCTACTTTTATAGTTGTGTCTGGTTTTACAAATGGGTTACCATCTCTATCTCCACCAGGCCAAAACCCTATGTTTATAATTTCGTTATGCTTTTTTCCGTCATCATAAATGTTTTGTTGGATATAATTATAGATATCTCCAAAAGACTTATAAAATACATTTTCTAAATACCAGATTAAGCTTTTTGCCTCGTTGTAAGGTGTTGGCTTTTCATGTTTAAAAAATGGTGTTTTACCAAGTTGCGCAAATAAATTACTAATATCACCTAAATTATTAGTTTTAACTGCTTCTGCTAAATCAGTAATAATTCCTAATACTGAACCTGGGTAAAATTGAGTTGGATGTGCCGTTAAAACAATACGTACTTTAAAATCTTCAAGATATTCTTTTAATGAATCTAAAGTGTTTTCAGATTTAGCAATGGCCTTTAAATTTCTTAATGTGCCAATGCCATCCATATTGTTTACAACAGGAAATGAAGCATCCTCTATAGCATCAAATAAAACAACTTGTCTTTCAATATATTGAATAAATCTAAACAATAAGTTTATTTGACTTTCTTCAGTTCGTCTTCCTTGATATTTCTTAAAAAACGATTCTACAATTTTAGTAGGGTCTTCGCCATTGGCAAATCCTTTTTCGCAGGTTTCATGAAATAATGGAAGTAATACTCCTGTTTTTGTTATGGAATCAAAGGGCAAGGTCATAAATATACTATTGTATATTTGATATTTTGATAAAACGCTTTGGTTAAATCTTGTTAATTTTGGCTCTACAGACATGGTTTCACTCTATTGAAAATTAGCCATAAAAATAGTAAAGCTTGCGGAAAGGATAGCAGCGCTTTTAAAGTTTTATCAATTTTTGTTGTTTGTAGAATTCTAATTATGAATAATTAAAAAAAATGATGATTATCGCATATTGTTTACAATGAAAATTAGGTGTTTTTTTGTTTTTCTTTCTTTGTTTGATTTTTTAAAATGAATTTATAAGGTTTGTTTGAAGGATTTTATCCTTTGTAAAGTATGATATATGTCATTTTTAAGCTCGAAGTGTCGTTATACCTTTGGCGATTAACTTTAGAAGTATGAAAAAAACACATTCATTTCATATTCCTGTAATGGGAATAGGTTTTACAATAGATACACCTTTAAAAGTGGCTCAATATGGTATGGATTCTGTAATTTCTTTGGTAGATGATATTCTACTAGAAAAGTTGCGTAAAATGTATAGCGAAAAATTTGAGATCCCTTACAATGAAATAACAGATAAAATAGATGATTTTAGAGCAAAAAGAATTACATCATATTTAAATTTAATTAGTGATTTGGCTAATGAAAAATTTGAAGCATTAAAAAGTGTTTCTGTTGAGAAAAGTGAAGAGCTTTTTAATTATATAAATATGTTGCCTAATGGTTCTAAGATGAAATCTGAATTTGAAAAATTGACAGCGAAGGAGCTTGAATTTTATAAAATTAAAAATTGGGTTGCTAGTAATTTGACTATGGGGTCTATTGATGTTAATATCATGACAAAGGTAGATAAGGACAATTACAGAAAAGAAGAGAAATTGCCTATAGAATATAATGATACTCATGCAGCGTTACGTGGATTTGCTAATAGTAAGTTGAATTCTTCGGTGATTTTATCAGCGGGAATGAATCCTAGATTATTTGCTTATATGTCTCAATTCGATGATTTTTTTCCAGATGAAAATGGCAACTTTAAAAAACGAATTATTTTAAAAGTTAGTGATTATAGATCGGCATTAATTCAAGGTAAGTTTTTAGCCAAAAAAGGGTTATGGGTTTCAGAATTTAGAATTGAATCTGGGCTTAATTGTGGTGGACATGCTTTTGCTACAGATGGCTATCTTTTAGGTCCAGTTTTAGCAGAGTTTAAAGAGCGGAAAAACGAATTGCAAGAGTCTATTTTGAGCGTCTTATAATCAAGAACTTACAAATCAGAATCGTATAATTCCAAATGAAATATTATCTTTTGAAATTACTGCGCAAGGAGGTGTGGGAACAGAAGAAGAGCACGAGTTTTTAATGGATGAGTATAATTTAGATTCTGTTGGTTGGGGAAGTCCTTTTTTGTTAGTTCCAGAAGCAACAACTGTTGATAAAGAGACATTAGATAAATTAGCTAAAGCAGCAGAAGAAGAAGATTTGTATTTAAGTGATATTTCTCCGTTAGGAGTTCCTTTTAATAATCTTCGTAATAATACTAAGGATATTGAAAAACAAAATTTAATAGATAAAAATAGGCCAGGAAGTTCTTGTCCTAAAAAGTTTGTGGACATGAATAAGGAATTTAAAGAAACAGGTGTTTGTACGGCGTCTAGAGAATATCAACACTTCAAAATAAAAGCTTTAAAAGAGGAAGGTTTACCAAAAGAGGAATACGAAAAGAAGTTCAATAAAATTATTGAAAAATCTTGTACCTGTGTAGGCTTGGGTACCTCGGCATTATTGGCTTATAATATTGAAACAAAAGCAGAAGGTACTGGTGTTTCTATTTGTCCTGGTCCAAATATGGCGTATTATTCTAAAGTAATGAGTCTTAGAAATATGACAGATCATATTTACGGTCGCGATAATATGATTTCTAGAACAGATAGACCTAATTTGTTTATTAAAGAATTACATATTTATATAGATTTCTTAAAAGAAAAATTAGCAGATGCTAGGACATCAATGACTAAAAAGGAAGAAAAATATTTACTAACGTTTACTAACAACATGAAATCTGGTGTTTCTTACTATCAAACGTTGTTTAATGATGTGAAAGATGTTTTTGAAGATATTAAAACTGGTGTTTTGAATGAGTTGGAGAGAAGTGAATTAACCTTAAATGAAATTCTTTTAGAAGTACAAAATTTATCTATTAAATCGAAAACACTAGTAATAGCATAACAAATAGATGAAACCCTTTTTCTTTTTTATTAATTATTTAAGCATTTACTTAACAATAGTTTAATGATTTTATAAAAAGACTGAGGGTATATTATTACGCTTTATTTTTATTGACAAACACGTTTTTATACCCATTTTAATTAAGATATTTGTACTTTACAGTCAACAAACATAGACACGCTATTTGTTATGTTGATTAATAAACAATGATTAAATGGATTTAGTAAAAGAAATAAAACGCCTTAAAGAAGAAAAGAATGCAGTAATTTTAGCGCATTATTATCAAGTCCCAGAAATACAAGATATTGCAGACTATGTTGGAGATAGTTTAGGCTTGTCTCAAAAAGCCGCTGAAACTGATGCAGATATGATTGTGTTTGCAGGTGTCCATTTTATGGCAGAAACTGCAAAAATTTTAAGTCCAGATAAAGCAGTTGTTTTACCAGATTTAGAAGCAGGATGTTCTTTAGCAGATTCATGTCCGCCAGAGTTATTTGCAGAATTTACAAGTAAGCATCTAGATCATATTGTGATTACTTATGTAAACTGTTCTGCAGAAATTAAAGCATTGAGTGATATCGTTTGTACCTCATCAAATGCATTGAAAATAGTAGAGTCTATACCTAAAGAAACACCTATTATATTTGCACCAGATAAAAATTTAGGAGCATATATTATAAAAGAAACAGGAAGAGATATGTTGCTTTGGGATGGTAGTTGTATTGTACATGAAGCTTTTTCTATAGATAAATTAATAGAGTTACATAAAAAATATCCTGATCATAAAATTATTGCACATCCAGAGTCTGAAGCTCATATTCTTGATACAGCAACCTATATTGGTTCTACATCAGGAATGATAAATTATGTAAAAGAACACGCAGAGCAAAAATTTATTGTAGCTACAGAAGCTGGTATTTTGCACAAAATGCAAGAAGAAATGCCAAATACAGAGTTGGTTCCTGCTCCTGCAAAAGAAGATAATACATGTGCCTGTAGTGAGTGTCATTTTATGAAAATGAATACGCTTCAAAAACTACATGATTGTTTGCTTAATGAATCGCCACAAATTGATGTGCCAGAAGTGATAAGAAAACGCGCTTTATTACCTATAGAACGTATGTTAGAACTTTCTAAATAAAATATGGTAGAGGCTAATTATTTAGTAATAGGGTCTGGTATAGCAGGTTTAACATTTGCGGTGAAAATAGCTGAAAAATTCCCTGAACGGAAAGTACTTATTGTTACGAAGTCTACTGAAGAAGAGTCTAATACTAAATACGCTCAAGGTGGAGTTTCAATTGTTTTAGATCATGATAAGGATTCATTTAAAAAACATATTGAAGATACTTTAATTGCTGGTGACGGACTTTGCACTGAGGCTGTTGTGAAAATGGTTGTCGAAAAAGGACCAGCTCGATTAAAAGAGTTATTACTTTGGGGTGCTAATTTTGATAAGGATGATGAAGGTAATTTTGATTTAGGTAAAGAAGGTGGACATTCAGAATATCGTATTGTTCATCATAAAGACATTACAGGTTACGAAATTGAACGTACATTATTAGAACAGGTGCGTAGATTGTCAAATATAGAATTGTTATCTCATCATTATGCTATAGATTTAATTACAGATCACCATATAAAAGACTCAAAACTGTCTAATAAAACATGTTATGGTGCTTATGTTTTAGATCAGAAATCTAGTAATATTATTACTGTAAAAGCAGATGCTACATTATTAGCTTCAGGTGGTATTGGGCGTGTGTATGGTCATACTACAAATCCTATTGTTGCTACTGGAGATGGGATAGCTATGGCATATCGTGCTAAAACTAGAATTTCAGATATGGAGTTCATTCAGTTTCATCCAACAGCGATGTATGACGTGAGAGGTGGGCGTTCTTCTTTTTTAATATCAGAAGCCGTTCGTGGTTTTGGAGCTTATTTGAGAAATCAAAAAGGCTATCGTTTTATGCCTGATTATGATGATAGAGCTGAATTAGCATCAAGAGATATTGTATCTCAAAGCATTGATAATGAGTTAAAAAAATCAGGAGAAACCCATGTGTTTTTAGATTGTACACATCTAGAATTAGATGGTTTTAAAGCACATTTTCCAAATATATACAAACACTGTTTAGATAATCATATTGATGTTGAGAAAGATTGGATTCCTGTTGTGCCAGCATCTCACTATTTATGCGGAGGTATTGATGTAGATATGGATGGAAAAACATCTATTGAAAACCTGTTTGCTTGCGGAGAATGTACAAAAACAGGATTGCATGGTGCTAATAGGTTAGCGTCAAACTCATTGTTGGAAGCGATGGTGTATTCGCATGAGATTTATAAATACCATTGTGAAAACCCATCAAAAATTTCAGATTTAAATATTCCGAAGTGGAATGATGAAGGAACTGTAGTTCCGGAAGAGCATATTATTATTCAGCATAATTTAAAAGAATTGCAAGCTTTAATGCGTGATTATGTTGGGATTGTTAGAAGTGATGCACGTCTTAAAAGTGCTAAAAAACGTCTTGATTTAATTTACACCGAAGTTGAAACGTTTTATAAAACCTCTAAAATAACAACGTCATTGTGTGAATTAAGAAATATGGTAAATGTTGCTTACTTAATAATAACACAATCTATTGCTAGAAAAGAAAATAAAGGTGGTTTTTTTAGTAAGGATAATGTGGAAAAAGTAAAGGCTTAAAATTAGGTTCAAACTAATCTTAAGCCTTCAAAGCTGTTTTAGTTCAATTATTTTCTTAACATCAATAATTGACTACAAATAATTTCTGTAATATAGCGTTTAACACCGTCTTTATAGTCATAACTCCTTGAAGTTAATTTACCTTCAATGGCAACCTCTTTTCCTTTAGTTACGTATTTCTGAATAATTTGAGCCGTTTTTCCCCATGCCACCACATTGTGCCATTGTGTATCTGTTATTTTTTCACCTTTATCATTGGTATAACTTTCATTAGTTGCAATATTAAATTTAGCTAATGTTTTTCCGGATTCAAGATTGATTATTTCTGGATCATTTCCTAGGTTACCAATCAACTGTACTTTGTTTCTAAGTGTGTTCATAATTTTAAATTTTATCGTTTAACAGTTAATCCTATCGAGTTTTTATGTTTCGACTCTGCAAAGATGTGATAGCTTCCAAATTTTATTCGGTTGTTACTTATTTAAAATCGTTTGTAAATGTCTGTAGTCGTTTGTAAACGGATTTGTTTTTAATATATTTGGTATCTATTGAATTAAAATATAGACTCGCATAAAATATGAAAACATTAAAGTTTAGAAATAACGACGAAATGCCAGCATTTGGTTTAGGAACATGGAAATCTGGAGAAGGAGAAGTTATAACGCAGTGAAAACAGCAATTAAGGCTGGGTATAGGTATATTGATTGAGCAGCTGCATACGGTAATGAAAAGGGAGTAGAGAAAGCATTATCTGAGCTTTTCGAAGAAGGAGTTGTTACTAGAGAAGACCTATGGATTGCCAAATGAAGTAACATGGGAAGGCTTAGAAAAAGGTGTTGAACTTGGTTTAGTAAAACATATGGGGTATCTAATTTTGGACCAAAAGCATTAGAGCTACTTATTTCAAATTCTAAAATTAAGCCAGAAATGAATCAAGTAGAATCTCATCCTTATTATCAACAAGAAGATATGTTCTCGTTTTGTAAAGACTAAAACGTACATATTACTGCTTATGCGCCTTTAGGGTCTGGAGATAGAGAAGAAAAATTTAAGGCGGAAGATGAATCTAAACTTTTGCAAGACCCAATAATTCTTAAAGTCGCTAAAGCTAAAAATGCTACACTAGGACAAATTTTAATAAGTTGGGCAATAAATAGGGGCACTTCGGTTATACCTAAATCTATAAACCGTGGAAGAATTGTTCAAAATTTTGAAGCGCAATCTATTGATTTGTCTGAAAACGATATGGATAAAATTGCAACTTTAGATAAGAATTATAGATTTTTAATAGGAGAACATTGGGTGTATGAAGGAAGTCCTTGTACACTTGAAAGTATTTGGGCATAATAAATTATGGAAAAGGTATTTCATATTGAAACAGAACGATTGATTTTAAGAGATCTGCGGTTGACAGATTTAGACGGCATGTTTGAATTAGATTCTGATCCAGAAGTACATAAATATTTAGGGAATAAACCCGTAAAAACAAAAGAGGAATCTCGAAAAATATTAGAAAACGTTTTGAATCAATATGAAGAAAGAAGTATTGGACATTGGGCTGTAATTGAAAAATCTTCGGGTGATTTTATTGGGTGGTCTGGTATTCGTTTAAATACCGAGTACAATATGAATGGTTTTTCTAAGTACTATGATATTGGCTATAGGTTAATAAAAAGATATTGGAGAAAAGGATATGCTACAGAATCTGGAAAAACTGCCTTAGATTATGCTTTCAATACTATGAATCTCCCAGAGGTTTATGCTACAACCGAAATAAAAAATCAAGCTTCACATAATGCGCTTTTGAAAATTGGCTTTAGTTATGTTGAAGCTTTTTATTTTGAAGAAGAACAGTTGAATTTGCGCTGGTACAAAGTTGAGAATTCATAGAAATATAGATAAATTAAAAACACCAAATGCATGCAAAAACAATGTCCAGAATGCGGAAATAAAATTGTTGGCAGAATAGATAAGAAATTCTGTAGTGATGGGTGTAGAAATGCCTATAATAACAATGTAAATAAAGATAGTAAAAATTTAATACGAAATACAAATAATAGGCTTCGGAAAAATTATAGAATTTTAGAAGGACTAAATCCTGAGCAAAAAACAAAAACTTCTAGGGCGAGATTAATTGAAAAAGGATTCGATTTTAATTACTTCACTAGTATTTATACAACAAAGGCAGGAAAGGTTTATTATTTTGTGTATAATCAAGGGTATTTGCCTTTAGATGGAGATTTTTATGCATTAGTTAAAAGAGAAAGTTAATTATGAATTCAGTTTTAGAGCTTTTTGATGGTTATGGGCAATTTGTTATTCCTGTTGCCTTTGTTTTAATTGCAATAACTATAGCGATAATTACAAACTATTTGAGTTCAAAGCAAACTATACTTCGAGAGTTCAAGAAGAGTAGAAAAAAATCAATAAACAGTATAAAAGAAAATGAATACGCTAAAATTATTGGTCATGCAAAATATGTTAATGACCCTTTAGAGGCTCCATTAAGTGGAAGACAGTGTGTTTACTATCATGTTATGATTGAGGTTAAAGGAGATAAAAGCTGGAGACGAATAATTAATGATGTACAGTCTCAAGATTTTTTTGTAGAAACAGCTACAGAAATGGCTATAGTAAAATCTGCTTCTATTCAAAAAAGTACTAGTAAGTGTTATTTAGTTAAAGATTATAAAGAGAATTCTGGTTTTAGAAACGATGCTCCAGAGAAATTGAAAGCTTATTTAAAACAACATAATAAAAAGAGTACAGGTATATTAGGGATTAATAAAGCTATTAGGTATACTGAAGGTATTATTGAGTTGAATGAAAAAATAGGTGTTAAAGGTATTGCAAAATGGAAATCACTTAAAGATCCCATTGAAGGTTATTCTTATTCTAAGATTTTAACTTTTGAAGGTTCAAAAAAAGAAAAGCTTTTGATTACAGACGAACCAAAAGCTTTAATACGTATTCAAAATAAATTGTAATTATTTATCCCAATTTTGCCCTTTTAGTTTCATTGCCGCCTTTAGGACATCACTTTGACTTATTTGTCCTATTAACTTTCCGTTTTTTACTATTGGGAAACGTCTCCTTTTACTTTGTATAAATTTTGTCGCGGCATCAAAAATATTCATATTGCCATCAATAGTATCTACGTTTTTAGTAACATATTTTTCTATAGTTTGGTCTTGCATTGGCATATTGTAATAACGGCTTTCGCTAATTTGCTTCATGCAATCTGTTTCAGAAATAATACCTACTAATTCATTTTTATCATTTACAACAGGTCCACCAGAAATTCTACTATTAACTAATGTTTGCATAACATTTTCAATAGATTGATCAATCTTAAACGTAATTAAGGAGGTAGTCATGTAATCGCTAATTTTTAAAGGTGTATTATCTGCCTCTTTAGTCTGTTGTCGTCTGGCTCCTTGAAAACTCTTTATCCCCATAATTATTTTTTTAATTCAGATCTAATGTACTTACTTTTTTTGAAATTTCCTAAAACAATAATTATGGTAGTTCTCAAAGCCTTTTAATTAGTGTGCTTCCATTGTTTCTAATTGGGACTTTTTATAGTCTGTTTTTGATAAAATAGTGGTTAAAAAATGGAATTATTAACGATTATTAAATAATTGGTGGTGTTGGTTTTATTAATAAGTGATTTTGGGGTGAATGCTCAAAGCAATGATGCGTTAATAAAACATTTTGAAGCTTATAGTAAGTAAATAAGAGCTCAGGTCGATGTGTAAGGCATAATCTAGAATGACATATTTAAATATATTGGAGTCATCAATGGCAAGAACTAATACTTTGGTCTTATATTTATATGAGTGAGAATAAGTATTCTCAAGCTTTGAATACTGTTAGGATTGATTTCAAGATTGATGATTCTAATATCGTTGTGAAGTAAAAGCACTTTATGAGTCTCAAAACCCATATAAAGGCGCTTTAAAAAGCGGCTTTATATATTTATAACGCTTTGGTTGTTTATAATAAAGACAAAAAAGCAAATTTAGGAACGTCCACCTCTTGCATATTTGCAAATAGGAGTTAGCATAGAATCTACTACAAAAATATCTGTAAATTCAACAAACATTGCACTAATACGTTTTCTTATAGATTCTGTATAATTCAATAGTTTTTTTGGTCTTTTATTATAAATACTTCGTTCAATCTTAAATTTTAGATCAGTGTTTTTAAACATCTAAACAATTTTAAGTGAGTATTTATAGACATACATTCAGCAGTAAGATTAAGGTTTACTAGTTCTAAATTTTCTAGTTTTGGTTTTCTAATTCGAGCAAAACTCTCAATATCTCCACATCTTGTTTTAAGGTTATTCAAAATAATTTCGTAATTTTAGACAAGATTGTCTATTTTATATATTTAATTGGTATTCAATTAGATATACGGTATTTATATAACTTGAAGAATCTTTTTTCTAAATGCACAACAGGTTAATCACTACTAATATACCATTAGTTTATTAAAAGCTTCTCATTTTATGATTTTTTTAATTAGTAAAAATATAATTGGTCTATATATATTTTTGAGTTTTTATGAGGAGTCGCTATAATTTTATAATATTTAAAGGTTGTGCTTTTTGGAACATCAATTTTAATTCTTCTAGGTCTTTTATCCTCTATACCCTTATTGTCCTTATTTAATTCCAGCTTTCTAGCTGTTTTTTTAATTTGTTTTAATAAGATTAGATTATTTCTATCTTGGCCAACCCAAACCTCAATAGAAGCTAATGGCTCTATTTCGGCCTTCCTATGTACGCCATAATTAAAAATAATATGATTTACAGACGGTGGTGTTTCTCCAAAGTAAGCTAAGGCATTTAATGGGTTGTTTGAATTAAAGGTAGTCCAATAAGGTGTTGAGCTTGCAACCCCATTTCCAGCTTTATTATGATCTATCAATATTTTTGAGGCAAGACCAATGAATTCGTTGTTTTCTCCTTCGTAAGCCACTTTAAATTGTTCAGGAGTATATCCCTTGTCAATGAATTGAATAGCTTTTAATTTACTTGGCAACCAATCTTTTTTATAAGCAATACTTTTAATTGGTTTGTTGTTCTTTAGATCTATTTGAATAGGAGCTTCGAATAATTTTGATGTCGAAGTAGGTGTTGTGCCATCTGTAGTATACCTTATGTCTACACCTGGCATTTTATGACCTAATTCTATAAAATCATCTTTAGAAATAATTGTATTTTTACTAGTTAAAACCGGTGGTGTTAATTGCAATTTTTTGCCATCACTTTTAAAGCCAGTTTCAAAATGAATATTAGGTAGTTCTGATTTGATATTATCTATATCTTGACTTGATAATGAAGTATTCCACAAATACAAAGTCTCTAACTTTGGTAATTGTTTTAACAGACTCTTGATCTCAATATCGACTTTAGTCCCGCTTAGAGCTAATGTTTTTAAATTTAAACATGCTTTTAAGTTAGTTAGGTCATCTGTAGTAACATCCGTGAAATTTAGAAGTAGATTATTTAGGTTTGATAGTGAACTTACAAATTCAATAGATGATTTATCAATAGGAAGAAAAGATAAATTAAGAGAGGTTACTTGATTCTCTATAGCTGATAAATCTAATAGAAATTCAGGTTTATAGGTTTCTCTGCCGTTTATAACTACTTCGATAGCTGGAGATGTAGTAGATTTTTGAATAACACTTCTAAAGGGGTTTTGCAACGCAGCAATAGTTTCTATGTTAGCAAAATTAAAAGAGAAGGCAGGTATTCTTTTTTTGTTTTTTATTGCAAGTAACTTCGATACCATTTGCGCTAAAGTATCTTGTTCTGCTAATTGTACAAGTGCTAATTTTTTATCTGCACTTTGTTTAATCCAAGCATTTATTAATTGTATTTCTGGATTGGTAAGTTGTTTTTTACCTTGAGGCGGCATGTGTTTTTTATGTTGCATGGGCAAGTGTACACGTTTTAATAAAGTGCTTTTTTCTGGACTCCCTGAAACCCAAAGATTACCTCCTTTTCCGCCTTGTACCATTTTTTCGAATGAGCTCATGTCTAATTCACCTTTTCGTTTTTCAGAATTGTGACAGCTTAAACATTTTGAATCTAGTATGGGTTTAACAAAGCCTTGAAAAATAGGAGTATTTTCATTAATCTCTACTGCTTCAGCTTTAGTTAAAGGCTCAGTTATAAAATTAGTACCATGTGTTAAACTTGCTCCATAATGACCAACAAAAATAACACCTATAAAACCTACATAAAGTAGTGTCTTAAAAACCTTTTCTTTTTTTATGAAAGTGAGTGTATAAACTAAAAAGCTTATGGCTACTCCAATCCACTTATGAAGTGCCATTAAATTTGTAGTATCACCTTCCATTGAAAGGAAAAGTCCCATAATTGCAGTAACTACTGTAGTAAATGCTGTAAACAACAGTAAGAAATGATTTATCATTTTATATGTTTCTTGTTCAATTTGCTTTTTGCAAAAACTAAAAATAACTAAGAGAACGATAAGAGTAATAGGGAAATGCAGAACAAGTGGATGCATTCTTCCCAGTGGCTGAAGCCAAAAAGGTATGCTTACACCTTTTTCGAAAATTAGTAACATTACTAAAAAGCAATGCAATAAAAATAATAGGTTTATTATAATGAATTCTAATTTCTTCATGTTTTATTACGCCAAAATATCCTTAACAACATGTCCATGGACATCTGTTAATCTAAATCTTCTCCCTAAGTGTTTATATGTTAATTTTTCATGGTCTAGTCCCATAAGATGCATAATGGTAGCGTGTAAATCATGAATATGAACAGGGTTTTCAATTATGTTATATCCAAATTCATCAGTTTTACCATAAGACGTACCTCCTTTCACACCGCCACCGGCCATAAACATACTAAATGCTCGAGGATGATGATCTCTACCATAACTATTTTTTGTAAGTCTTCCTTGGCAGTAATTAGTGCGTCCAAATTCCCCTCCCCAAATCACTAAAGTTTCATCTAACAATCCACGCTGTTTTAAGTCAGTAATTAATGCTGCCGATGCTTGATCTACATCCATAGCTTGTTTAGGCATATCACGTATTAAATTTCGATGTTGATCCCAACCTTGGTGGTATAATTGAACAAAACGGACACCAGATTCTGATAATTTTCTAGCAAGTAGACAGTTTGAAGCATAAGTGCCTGGTATTAAAGAGTCTGACCCATACATTTCTGTGACATGAGCAGGCTCTTTTGATAAATCGGTTATTTCAGGAACAGCAGTTTGCATTCTAAATGCCATTTCATACTGCTTTATTTTCGCATGTATTTCTGGATCACCAAATTCGGCATGTCCTAAATTATTTAATTCGGCAAGGTTATCCAACATTTTCTTCCTTTGAGCCTTATCCATTCCTTTCGGATTATTTAAATATAGAATTGGGTCTTCACTTGCGCTTAACTGTACGCCTTGATGTGTACTATCTAAAAAGCCATTAGACCATAGTTTAGAGTAAACACCTTGGCCGTTTCCAGAACCTTTTGAAAGTAGTACACAAAAGGCTGGTAGATTTTTGTTTTCGTTACCTAAACCATAACTAAACCAAGACCCCATACTTGGCCTGTTACCTTGTTGAGAGCCTGTTTGTAAAAACGTTAAGGCAGGATCATGGTTAATGGCATCTGTGTGCATACTTTTTATAACACAAATATCGTCTGTGATTTTTGCAATATTTGGAAACAAATCGCTAACCCAAGTTCCTGACTTACCATATTGTTTAAAATCAAATTTAGATCCAACTAGAGGGAAATTCTTTTGGTTTGCTGTCATGCCTGTTAAACGTTGTCCTTGACGAATTGAATCTGGTAAGTCTTCTCCAAACATCTCTCTAAGTTTTGGTTTATAATCAAAACTTTCTAGTTGAGATGGAGCTCCATTTTGAGTAAGCATGATAATCCGTTTTGCTTTAGAAGCAAAATGCTTAATACCAAGTGGTAGTTCATCGCTTACTGTTTGAGGCTCTTTTAATAAATCTGGAATTAAAAGAGAACCTAAGGCAGCACCCCCAACTCCCATTGCCATTTTACCTAAAAAATGTCTTCTATTTATATTTAGTTGATGTTCAAAAACTTCTTTGTCCATAAGGTCTTTAACTTTTCATTATTGTTTCTTCCATATTATACAGGGTATGTATAATTTGCATTAGAGACGCGACTTCAATAGAATCTCTGTTTTTTGTAATAGGGTATTCGCCTATATCAATAAAAGCTTTAGCATTTTTAGGTGTTTCAGTAAAAGCATCTTTTTGTTCATTGTAATATGTAAGTAGAATATCTTTTTCTTCAGGTTTTATTTTTCGACAAACGATAAGTTGAAATGCTTTTTCAATCTTTTTGCCTATCGATAATTGTTCTGCATTTAATTTTTCAGATAACACTCGTGCAGACTCTAAAGTTGTAGGGCCATTTAGCATAATTAAAGCTTGTAATGGAGTAGATGTACTATGTCTTTTTACTTCACATTGATCTCTAGTTGCAGCATCAAAAGTGGTTTGAACAGGAGGTAATACTGTTCTTTTAATTAAAGTGTAAAGACCTCTACGGTATAATTTATCACCATGATCTTGTACATAGGTTGCCAATAACCCTCTTCTTGAACTGGCGGAAGCCCATAATTTATCTGGTTGATACGGTTTTACACTGGGTCCCCCAATCTCTTTATTTAGTAAACCACTACTTTCTAAGATGTGATCACGAATTATTTCAGCGTTTAAGCGTGTTCTGTTCATTCTAGATAAATATATGTTTTCTGGATCTACTTTTAATTTATTTGGTTGAAAAACTGTAGATTGAGTGTATGTTGCCGATGTTACAATTTGTTTTATTAATCTTTTTATGTTCCAACCATTTTCTTGAAAATCTACGGCTAACCAATCTAACAATGCGGCGTGTGTTGGTAAATCCCCTTGCATTCCAAAATCACCAGAAGTATTTACAATACCATTGCCAAAAATATCTTGCCAAACCCTATTTACATAAACTCTAGATGTTAAAGGATTATTTTTATCAACTAGCCATTTGGCTAGTCCTAATCTGTTTGGTTCGAACTTAGTTTTGTTGAACTCTAAAATAGCTTTTGGTGTATCAAAAGTTACGGTGTCTGTTTTACCATCATAAACTCCTCTATCTAGAATATGTGTGGTGCGAATACCAGGTTTGTCTTCCATAACCATAACCTTTACATTTTCTGGGCTTTTTTTATTTATAAATGGTAATTTGTCTTTAATTAGTTTATCATCAATACTTATTAATGGCGGGTTTGCAAGCACACCTACACCACTGTATAATCCTTTTTCTGGAACCTTATCAAAGAATGAAAATGTGCTGTAGTAATCTTTTTGAGAAATAGGATCATATTTATGATCATGACACTTGGCACATTCAAAAGTTAAACCTAGAAAAGCTTTTCCGAAGGTATTTGTTCTATCAGTAACATATTCAATGCGATATTCTTCTTGAATTACACCACCTTCCTGAGTAATTTTGTGATTTCTATTGAATCCTGTAGCAAGTATGGCCTCAATATTTTTTTGAGGTAATAAATCACCAGCTAATTGCCAAGTAATGAATTTATCATAGGAATAGTTTTCATTAAAGGCATGAATAACCCAATCTCTCCATGGCCACATACTGCGACCACAATCATCTTGATAGCCATGAGAATCTGCATAACGTGCAACGTCCATCCAATGAATGGCCATTTTTTCGCCATAATGTTTATTGGCTAAAAGTTGGTTTACAATGTTTTCATAAGCATCGTTAGATGTGTCATTTAAAAATTTATTTTGTAATTCTATTGAAGGAGGTAATCCTGTTAAATCAAAAGTAACACGCTTTAGTAGGCGTTCTTTTTCTGCTCTTTGATTAGGTTTAAGACCAGTATTTTCAATTTTATTTAAAATGAAATAGTCGATATCATTGTTTACCCAATTTTTATTTTTAATTTCAGGAAGCTCTGGTTTTACTGGAGCTACAAATGCCCAATGTTTTTTGTAGTTAGCTCCTTGTTTAATCCATTTCTTGATTATTTTAATTTCATATTCCGAGAGTTTCAGATTGGAATCACTAGGAGGCATCACTTTCATAGTATCCTTAGTACTTATTCTATAAAATACTTCAGATTCATCAGGTTTTCCTTTTATAATGGCATGTTTTGTTTTGTTATCTTTTAAGGCTTTAAATGCCCCTTCTTCAGTATCTAATCTAAGGTTAGCAGACCTTTTGTTAGCATCTGGCCCGTGACAATTAAAACATTTATCTGAAAGAATTGGACGCACATCAAAATTGTAATCTATAATCTTTGGTATTCTTTTTTGAGGAATATTAGCATAGCTTAAATTCTTGTCTTTACAAGAAGAAGTTATAAATAGAACTAGTATGATAAACCTTAACTTCATTATATTCTTTCTAATTTAATAGGATATGATTTTTTGGCATTCCATTGACAGATATAGAGGTTTTTATCTTCATCTACACATACATCATGACAGTGGTTGAAGAGCGGTGTGTTTTGAAGCATAAGCTGAAGTTCTCCTCCCTTATACTTTGGTTTAGAGCCACCAGGATTTGAAATCACCTTATTGTTTTTATCCAAAATAGTTACAAATCCAGAATCAGGAATACGTTCTAGGTATCTCATTCTAGACCAACAAACACCAGAGTAAATGTTTTCTCCATCCACAACTGGTCTGCATACATAGGCTCCAGGTAAATAAATAGTAGATAAGTACTTACCTTCTAGAGTAAATCTTTTAAATGAATTATGAACCCTAGATGTACATAGGAGTGTTAAGTTATTAGGATCTCTGTCATCTATGGCTACACCGTGAGCATTGTTTAATTGTTCGTCTTTATACCCTTTTCCTCCAAACTTTCTAATAAATTCACCATCCTTATTGAATTGCAAAATCCAATCAGATCCGTATCCATCAGAAACATAAATATCTCCGTTTGGAGCAATGGCTGTTTCCGTAGGCCTATATTTCATTTTTTCGGTGTAAACCCCAATCTTTTTTGGGTTTGGGAGCTCCATAATAACTTTACCATCAACAGTTGTTTTTATTACTTTTCCATCGTTCGGATCACATATAAAAAGTACGTCTTCATCACCTTCGTTAAATAGTGTTAATCCATGTCCTGATTTATATTCGTGCCCCCAAGTTTTAATTAGCTTTCCAGATTTATCGTAAATAATGATATTGTTTTTAGTTTCATCTGTAACCATAATTAGGCGTCCTTTAGAATCTAAAACTATTTCGTGACAGTTTTTAATAGGCGTAGTGTTAGGATCTAAATTTCCCCATTCTTTATGTACGCGATATTTAAAATCGCCATGACCAATTATTTGGTTACTTAATTCAGTTTTTTTTAATATGGTAATTCCATAAGAAGGAACCGATAAAACTGTACTAGCTAATGCTGTTTTTTTAATGAAATCTCTACGCGAATGTGTCATATTTAGATTTAATATTTAATTATGAATATGATATTCTGAAGGATAACATATAGATATATTGTCAAACAGAGTATGCTTTCAAAATTACGCTGAAACACTAAAAACCATGGTGGATTTTTTATTTAAAATGGTGTAAATATTGAGCAGCTACTCAGTTGTGTTCTTTTTAGAAACATAGTGAGAAGGAGGATTACCGTACTCTTTTTTGAATGTACGACTAAAATATCGATTGTCATTATACCCTATTTTATAAGATATTTCTTTTAAAGTGTGTTTACCTTCTTTTATGAGTTGCATGGCAATTGATAGTCTATAAGAATTAGTATATTCAATAATAGATTTTCCTGTGAGCGCTTGAATTTTCCTGTAAAGTTGAGACCTTCCTATGGAAAGTTCAGAACAAAGTTTGTCTATTGAGAATTCTGAATTTTCAAGATGATTTTCAAGAATTGAGTTTACTTTTTCAAGATATTTATCTCTATTTGCAGTTTTTGATTTTTGTAATTTTATAAGATTTTCTGCCTTAAATTTTTTGAGCAATTTATTTCTACTTTCTAAAACATTTTTAATTTTTAATTTTATTTCTAATATATTAAAAGGCTTTTGAATATAATCTTCAGCACCAGCTTTTAGCCCTGCAATTTTGTTTTCTGTGCCTATTTTGGCAGTTAAAAATAGTAATGGAATATGAGCAGTTAAATCATTACTTTTTAACTGGTTTGCAAATTGAATACCATCAGATTCAGCCATCATTATATCACTAATAATTACATCTGGTAAGGTTGAAATAGCTAATTTGAGACCTTCTTTCCCGTTTTGAGCTTCTGCTACTTGGTAATTTTCTTTTAACTCGTCATGAATATAATTCCTTATATCATCATTGTCTTCAACTATAAGAACTAATGTTTCTTCATTATTTATAACCGAAAGTTTAAGATCTTCTAGGGATGAGTTAGTCTGGTAATCATCAAAACCAATGGGGATTTCTACTTTAAAATGACAACCTTTTTCTTTGCTAGTTTTTAATTCTATATGACCTTTGTGAAGTTTAACCAATTCTGAAGTAAGAGATAAACCAATGCCGCTGCTATAGCCAAAATCTAGATTTTCATCTAATTGATAGAAACGCTCAAAGACTTTTTCTTGATATTCAATAGGAATACCAGAGCCATTATCTATAACATGAACTTCCATAAAACCTTTGCTAGTTTTATTATTTTGATTTAGTTTAATGTTATTAAAATTAACAATAAGTTCTACTTTACCATTTTCTGACGTGTATTTAAATGCATTAGAAATGAGATTGGTTACTATTTTTTCTAGAATGTCTGAATCAAAAAATAGTTCATATTGAATTCGAGGAAATTTGAAGTTGTAACTAATGTTTTTTTCGGTTGACCAGTAAGTAGAAGAGGCATTGATATTATTAAAAACAGAGAAATCTTTTTGTGGCGAAATTTGAAGTTTTGGATTGCTTTCAAGCTTTCTAAAGTCTAAAATTTGATTAACCAGTTCTAATAAACGAGAACTATTGCGGTGCATCATTTCTAGAACTTTATTGTTAGGTTTGGTTTTTTCTTGTACAAATTTGTCTAGGGGAGAAGTGATAAGCGTAAGTGGCGTTCTTAACTCATGAGAAATATTAGTAAAAAATTTCAATTTCATTTTTGCAACCTCTTCAAATTGTAAAACACGTTCTTTTTCAATTTCGAATTTAGAACGATCCCGTTCTTTTTTAATTACTAACCAAAGTATTAATATAAATATTAATATCATTAGTAACAGACTTATTGCTTTTACCCATATTAGTTCCCAAAAGGGAGGCTTTATCGATAAATTTATGGACTTTATATTATTACCCCAAAAACCATGTTCATTACTACCTTTAACCATAAAGGTATAATTGCCAGATGGAATATTTGTGTATGTCGCTTTTTGGCTACTTTTTACTTCTATCCAAGTTTTGTCGTATCCATCTAGTTTGTATGCAAATTTGCAACGTCTGTTGTTATTATAATTAATGGCTTGAAATTCAAACTCAAATTTTTTATCGTCATAACCTAAATTAACTTGGTTTTCAACTTCAATATTCCTTGTGATGTATTTACTGTTAGATTTTACAATGTTATTGTTAACAGATAGCTTTGAGATATATAATTTAGATGGCTCTTGACTTTCTGTTACTTCTGCTGGGTTAAATACCATGAAACCTTTATTCGTACCAAAAACAATATTGTCATTGTCAAGGTGCAAACTTGAGCTTCCTATTTTATGAGATAATAAGCCATCTTGTTCGTTTAAAATTCTAATTTTATTATTTATATAATCATACTTTATAAGGCCATTTAGAGTTCCTATCCAGAGGTTGTTGTTAGAGTCTTGTTCTATAGATTGAACAATTTTATCTTTAATAATAGAGTTTTCAGATTGAATAAAAGTATTTGATATTTGTGATAGTCGACATAATCCAGCACTTGTACCAATCCAAAGATTGTTTTGACGATCTTCAAATATTTCTTTTACAAAATTATTATTGAGCGTTGTCTTATCTCCAATTTTATGCCTATAATGAACAAATTCGTCTGTTTCGGCAAGATATTGTTTTAACCCATCTCCTTCAGTTCCTAGCCAAACCTGTCCTTTACTATCTTCAAAAATAGCAACTATTTTATGGAAATAACCGATACCTTTTGGAGTGTTCCAATCACATTCATATTTGATGTTTTTATTAGTGGTAACATTGAAATTAGAAGCTCCTAAAACTTCACCTATCCATAATTGGTCATTAGATGTTTGAATTATAGCAAATGGCCAAGTATCCTGCTTTAGCTTTTTGATTAGCTTCCCTGAAGTTGAAAATTCATAATAATATTCATCATCTACAACCCAAACATTATTATTACCCTTTGTTGCGATAAAAGCTCTTCCTGTAAATTTCGTTTTTAATTCCTCTAGTTTATTGGTTTTTTTATTGAAAATGTTAATCTGGTTTCCTCGTGAAATCCAATAATTTTTGGATGTTTGAGATATTCGTCCACGAAAATTATCTTTGATAAATGGTTTAAATGGTGTTGACTTTTTTTCGATAAGAAAGAAACTTCCAAATCTATCTAATAACCAGGTGGAGTTTTCTGATTTATTATGATGTAATCTTGTGGGAAGAAAACCTTTTTCTGATTTAAATAATGTGTTTAGATTAATTTTCTGTTTTATTTTAAGTTTGGCATTCGCTATATATACAGCGTTATCCGTTAGGAACCAGCAGTTTTCATTATTTTGTTTTTTAACGGCATAGGCATGTGTTGTAGAAATATCTAGAGGGACGAATTTCTCTTTAGAATTATGGATAAAGAATTTATTAGAAGCTGTTATTAGTTTGCCGTTATAATATTCTAACCTGTGGTGATGTTGAGGGGCGGCTTTAGGTTCTCTGTAAGAACGTTCAAAATTTTCGGTTTTAGGATTAAATATATTAAGCCCAATCCAAGTACCTATTGCTAAATTTCCATTGGATATTTCTTTAATATCGAGTACATTATTATGACTTATGCTTGTCGTATCGTTGGCTTTAAATTTAAAAGATTTAAAGGTATTTGTACTTCTGTTCATTAAGTTTAAGCCACCACCATCTGTTCCAATATAGAATTGATTGTTTACGGTTTCAAATATGGTCTTGATTTCGTTAAAACTTATACTTTTACTATTTTCTTCGTCATGAATGAATTGCTGAAAACAATCGCAATTCCTATCGTATTTTAGTAGACCCCCTCCATAGGTTCCAACCCATAATGTATTCTTTTTATCTTCGTATAGATAAGAAATATTATTGTCCGTGATACTTGTTTTATCGTTTTCGTTTTTAATGTAGTTTTTAAAATTTCCACCATCATATCTCCACAAACCATTGGTCGTCCCTATCCAAAGGAAACCAAATGAATCTTGTAGTATGGCGTGCGAAGTTGTTTCAATAGGTAATTTGAAGTGAGTTATTTCAAAGTTGTCTATAAATTTTTGCGCCCTAATTTTGCCTGCAGATAAAAAAAAGGCAGTTATTAATAAAAAAATATATTTTAAAATCTTCTTTCTAGACATATATTTTGGTGTTAATATAGTCTAGTGTTATGACTATTGTTAACAGCTTTAAATTGAGTTTCTAAAGATACACCAAATATATATTCTAATTCTTTAACATTCTTTTTATAGAAACTACATTCTGGAGAAATACTAAGGTTTTTCAGAAGATTGGATTGTATTTCAGATTGGATCTTCCATGTCTTTGCCATAAACTTTTATTTTTTACATTGGTTTTAAATTCCAAAAATAGCAGCTCCACGTCTCTACGATACATTTACCTTATTTATTTTGAGTTTTAAGGCTTTTTGATGAACTGCTGCTAATGACATTTTAGAAGACTATGTTCGATACATGATAGCTTAAACATATTTGCTATCAGAATGTTTTTATAAATATATATTGCTTTTAAATCTAAGGTTTCCACTTTATATAAGAGGATAATGTTCTATGCTAACATATACCTTTACCTTTCCCACTTTTCTCTTTTATCTATAGGTTTATTTGCCTTTTTGGAAAACAAGTTATTGAATCAGTAGTAGCAGATAGAGAATTTGTGGGAGAGCAATAGTTGGAGTTTCTTAACCGTGAAAATATTAGATATTATATTCGGATTCGTAATAATTTCAAAAGTAAAAGCTCTATTCAATAACTTAACGCAACAAATCAAAATTATAGATTTGTAAAATGAGTAAAATAAGACATCGAAAATTATCTCTTAAAGAAAGAATCATCATAGAGACTTTATTAAAGGAGAATAAGACCCAATCTCACATCGCTAAAACTCTTTCTAGAGCAATGTCTACAATATCCAGAGAATTAAAAATGGGGAGAAAATTATAGGAAAGATTACTCTGCTGATATTGCTTTTTGGGCTACCAAAGATGATTATTTAAACAAAAGAAATCTTGACAAAATAGCAACACATAAAATCTTAAATTTTATGTATATAAAGGACTTTTAAATCAGTGGACTCCTGAACAAATTGCCGGAAGAATCAAAATTGAATAGCCTAATGATATAATTATGTCTATTTCTCATGAAGCTATTTATAGACACATCTATTTAACTCCTCAAGGAAATTTAAATAAAAAACTAATACAATTACTTGTTCGTAAAAAACGCGTCGTAGACCTGTTAAAAAGAAACGAGGAACAGGCTCTAAAATAATAAACCAAGTCAGTATAGATAATAGACCTAAGC
>CALKXS010000164.1 GCA_938003745.1 uncultured Algibacter sp. | reverse complement strand
TCACCCCTATTCTTCATGGGAAAGAGGTACTAATGAAAACACGAATGGGCTCATTAGAAGATACCTTCCTAAAGAAACTGATTTTAACATAATCAATGAAAGTATACTATCTAAAATTCAAGATAAATTAAATAATAGACTACGAAAAATTATTCGCTATAAAACTCCTAAAGAAATAATAGAAAATGAACTAAAAATGGTAGCTTAGACTTAAATTAAAATTAGCAATAATTGTTGCGTTAACACATTGAATGCAGCTTATTAATACCTATTTTTGGTTTAATGCCTATTGGAGATGGAAGTATATCTGATGGCTTAAGCGAATTATGGACAGAAAACCTAGATAAATTCAACGCAAAAGAAGAAATTGGTTCATTCATACCTTTTAGTACTATTTTTACAGGGACAATGGTTGCTCAAATGTATTATTGGGGAAGCAATCGATCTATTTTACAGCGTGTATTTGAAACTAAAAGTTTGGCAAATGGGCAAAAAGGAATGATTCTAGCTGGTTTTGAGAAGTTTCTAATTCCTATCATCGTCGTATTATCAGAAATCATTGCTTTTCACATTTTTGATGGTAGCTTAGACAATGCAGATCAAGCATACCCTGCTTTGGTTCGTAAAGTTTTACCAAGTGCCTTTTTAGGTTTCTTCACTGCTGTTTTATTTGGAGCCGTATTAAGTTCTTTCAATAGTTTATTAAATAGTAGTTCTACACTATTCGGAATAGATCTTTATAGACAATATTTTAATAATGATGCTTCAGAGATTCAAACAGTAAAAGCTGGAAAAAAAATTGGATTATTTCTAGCTGTTATATCTATGAGTATTCCACCTTTTATAGCTAATCCTCCAGACGGATTATTTTCATACATTCAAGAATCGTTAGCAAGTCTGAGTGTGCCAATATTGGCTGTTATCGTTGTTGGTATAACATTAGATACAGGTAGGGACGAACTTGTAAAATTAGCTGTTGAAGATTTAGCATGTCAAACCAAAGATGTTATTAGCGCCATGAAAAGAGATAACAATAGTAAAATTTCAACATTAAAAGTAGATGAAGGAGCCAGTGCTAAAAATTACCTTATGCAATTTCAATCAGATCTTTTAAATGTTGAAGTAGGCCGACCAAAAATGATAGAAGTCACTGCTCTTGGTACAGATCTATTGCTGGAATTAAAACTGGTATTTGGTCTAAATCAGATGTAGCAACTATCTACAAAAGCGATACTATTTTTATTCCCAAAATGGATGACAAAACAAGAAAACAAAAGCTACAAGGGCTGGAAAAAAGTTACAAAAAGAAATTAAAATACAAGCGATGGAAGCAGAAGCAATATTTTCAGTTATTAACAGAAAATCACAATTAGAAAGATTACAAACGAAAAAGTTTGATTTGGCCATCATTGGAGGCGGAGTTACAGGAGCAGGTATTGCTTTAGACGCTGCTTCTAGAGGGCTATCGGTTTGTCTTATCGAAAAGAATGATTTCGCATCTGGTACAAGTAATAAGTCTACAAAATTAATACATGGTGGTTTACGCTATCTAAAACAATTTGAAATTGGTTTAGTTAGAGAATCGGGGTCTGAGCGTGCTATTGTTCATAAACTAGCACCTCATCTTGTTATTCCCGAAAAAATGCTTCTTCCTTTAGTTGAAGGTGGTACATATGGTAAAATGATGACCTCTATTGGGTTAAAAGTTTATGATTTTCTAGCAGATGTAAAAGGAGATGATAGACGCCGTATGTTAGATAAAGAAGAAACAACAAGCAAAGAACCTTTACTTGATGAAAGCGTTGTTCTTGGCGGTGGTCTTTATGCAGAATATAGAACTGATGATGCCCGTTTAACTACCGAAATATTAAAAAAAGCAGCCTCTTTTGGTGCAACTATTATTAATTATTGCGAAATGGAATCGTTTAATTATAATAACAGTTCTAAAATTGAAAGCCTTAATTGCA
The DNA here is from genome assembly GCA_938003745.1 of uncultured Algibacter sp. GTDB lineage: Bacteria > Bacteroidota > Bacteroidia > Flavobacteriales > Flavobacteriaceae > Postechiella. The sequence continues at coordinate 1,780 of CALKXS010000164.1, read as the reverse complement.
TTGACTATAACACCAGTAGCAAAATTGTTATTAAAGCCAATAATTATGTATCTGCAACAGGACCTTGGGTAGATTTACTTCGCAAAAAAGATCATTCTATGAACAACAAATATTTACACTTAACCAAGGGTGTTCATATAGTTTTTCCTTACGATAAATTACCTGTAAAACAACCTCTATATTTTGATGTACCTGATGGTAGAATGATTTTTGCTATTCCAAGAGGACGTGTCACTTATGTTGGTACAACAGACACAAATTATAATGGAAATCTTGAACGTGTTGTAGCTACAACAGATGATGCAAACTATATATTAAACGCTATTAATGATACGTTCTCTAAAGTAAACCTAAGCATTGATGATATTGAGTCTAACTGGGCAGGATTAAGGCCTTTAATTCATGAAGAAGACAAAGATCCTTCAGAATTATCAAGAAAGGATGAATTATTTATATCCGATAGCGGACTTATATCTATAGCCGGAGGAAAGCTTACGGGCTACAGAAAAATGGCACACCGTGTTATTGATGCTGTTTTAAAAAACATGGATAATGATACAAAATCAAATTTAAAAGAATCATATACAAAAACAATTTCTTTAGTATCTCCTTCACTTAAATCTACAAAAGAAGTTAATGCATACCAATCAAGTATTGAAAAACAACTTGTCAACATAGATATTAAGGATACATATCATGCTTGGTATATGTGTACAACATACGGGAAACAAACTGATATCATTATAGAAAAGGCTAGTACGTTTGATAATGCAGATGCATTAGAATGTTTAATTAGAGCCGAACTTTGGTTTTGTATACATCATGAAATGTCAAACAGCTTAACAGATTTCTTTGTGAGAAGAACTGGCCGCTTATATTTCAACATACTAAGTGTTAAAAAACATTTAGACATAGTTTTAGACGATTCTAAAAATTATTTAAATTGGGATAACAACCGTGTAAATTCTGAAAAAGAAAAACTAGAATTGTTAATACAAGATGCAACCACTTATTACACAAAAGAGTTTAAATAAGCACCTTGTTATAAAAAATGCTAATTAGTTTATTTATTTTAACCTCTTTTTTAATTGTCTCAAAGAAAAGCAAGACTTAGACTCAAATCATAAACGCAACAGCTTTAGCTGTTATAAAAGCTCTTCATGCTTTTCATTTTTACTGGACAAAATAAAAAGTATGAAGAATACTAAAAAGGCTATGTTCTTAGGTCGATAAAACTTGAAAATAATAGACCTAATTTCCCAAAAAATCTAAATTTTATAACATTAAAACTCAACACCTAAATTATGCAGTTGAAAAATTAAATATAATAGACCCAGAAAAGATATAACTTCTTAGCACCGAATAAAAAGTTTAATGAATTTGTAATTCAAAACTCTAGTGTTGCGTTTATAACTTGAATCCACCCTATAAAAACATGAAAACAAAAATGAAAAACACTAAAAACAACATAAAAATTTCTCATTTCTTGAAAAATCATTAAAAAATAGTTTAAAAAAATCTTGATATTGCATCACTCTATAGTCTAATGTGTTGAATTTTGGATTTAAAGCTTTTAATTATTTATTGAGTTAGTCATTTAAACTCTGTATTTTAAAGCCTTTAAAATGAATAACATGGGTAATTTTGAATGTCAAAGTATACTAAACTTTATAAAAGAACTACCCAATGATGAAGCATGTAAAGCATATTTGTCAAAAATAAAATGGTCAGGCGGTTTTACATGTTCAAAATGCGGTCATGATAAAGGTTGTGAGAAATC
>CALKXS010000163.1 GCA_938003745.1 uncultured Algibacter sp. | reverse complement strand
ATCAAAATCCAACAGGTAAATGATGCCGTTGAAAAATTAAATAATAGACCCAGAAAAAGATATAACTTCTTAACAACTAATGAAAAGTTTAATGAATTTATAATTCAAAACTATAGTGTTGCGTTTATGACTTGAATCCACTAAATTTATCTCTTATAACTATAAGAAAACAGCAAATAGTTGGCTTATAGGCGTTTGTAATATTGGGACAAATAATTGCAGGGGTTATTTGGAGTGCAATAGATAAAAATTATTTTTTTGCAACATTTTTTATTTCTGTATTTGTCTTTTTACTAATTGAAAAAATAATAAAGGGGCTGGAAAAAAAGGGAGAAGCATCTTAATGGTCTTTATGCTTTACTTTCTAATTAAGTAAATAAAACCTAAAAAGTATATCCGATTCCTGTTTGAAATACTCTGTTTTTATATACCCATTCAATATTAGAATTTGGAAATTCAACTTTTGAAACATCTGAAAGCCCATACATATATTTGGATTCTATAAACAACCCAAATTTAAACTTGTATTCTAAGCCTAAAATCAAACCGCTATCAAAATTATGATAGCCTTCTTGTTTAAATTTTTTATAGCCGTTATCTTCTTGTGCAACTATTACATGACCTAAATAACCCCCGCCTATAATAGACAAGCCTCTGTATATAGGCTTTTTTAAAATAACAGGTAAGTTAATCTGGTCTAACTCAAATACGGAATTTCTAAACCGACTATAATTATGCCCTTGTCTTGAATATAATACTTCCACTTGTATAGAGGGTGTTTTATCCTTATTAGGGTTCAATAAAAATCAATACTACCTCCTATATAAAAGGCAGCTCTATTGTTACAAATATGTCCTACAGCTTCTCTATCAAGTTCTTGACCATTTTGTATTACAGAAAACCTCGTATTAGAAAGGTTTAAACCTCCTTTTACTGCAAAATTGGTTTTTTGGGCATAGCCTATAGTCATTAAAAGTAATGTAAAAGCAGTACTAATTAAATATTTCATTTAATATGTATTTTATTAAAAATTAAATTAATGTTCTCAATATTAAAGCCTCTATAAAAAGCAAACCATAATCCCCAATATGAGAACTATGGTTACACTTTAAATTAAGGCTGTAATGTGTTAATCACAAACTATTTTATCAATCAATCTTGCTGAAAAACCAGTCATACCCTCGTATTGTAATGCATTCAATAAAGGCTCACTGAACAACCTTGGAAGATATTGAACCTTACCAATTTTTATGACATCATAATTAGTCTTTAAAACTAACTTATTTAGCATTAATTCTTGTTCAAAAGACAAATTCTCTTCAAACTGTTCAATTGTTTTTAAATTAGGAATAGGTATGATTTTTTCAATTTCAAAATCAAACTTTTTCATTATTAATGCTGATGATAACTCTATATTAGTATATTGCCATATATCTATGATATAATGAAACCAATAATACTCTAACAAATTACCTTTATGATACACTTTTATAGGGTAAAAGCGATGTGGTGGTAAATTAAATTTCTCTAATACACTTTTAAATTTAAAATCCACAAGCATACCAAAATTATCATACCCATCTAAATAATTAGTTGGTATTGCTTTTGAATTTAATTCCAATTCATAATTAAGTTCAAAATTTGCAAATTCAATAGGATATAAATTCCAATGTCCATTTGGCAAACTTGGATTATAATCATCTTTTAATAAAGTTTGTGGGTAATGACCAATAACTTTTAAATCATCTGAGCGACTTATACTGTAATATTTCATTAGTAAAGAAGTTTTATATAATTAAAAAAACATTCGGTTAACTATAAATTTAAAATAATCATTTAAATTACCATTGTAACTTTCAGCTTTTTTATCCAACCTTCTAGTTCAGGTATTAATTGAGTCTCTAAAAACCTTTTTGCATCTTCTGGAGCTAATGCTCCTCCTTTACCCTTTAAATAATTTTCAATTCTAAAATTAACAAAATCATCATATTTAGGGTGGTTACCGTGCAAGCCTTTTGCCCCTTCGGCAGCTGATTTTCTAAACTTTTTTAAATCAACGCCATTAAATTTACTATTCATATGAAACCCAGCATTAGCTGCGGCTTGTACCAGTCTGGAATCTTTAAATTTAGTCCAAGGGATTATATGATGAGCTTCAAAAGCTTTATCTGTAATGCCTAAAACTTCTCTTAACAAGACACGACCACCAAAGCCTATTTTTCCTCCTGCCTTAAAGACAAACGGTAAAGCTATTTTGGTTGTTTTACCAGTTATCGTGGTAACCTTAATAGCTAATTTAGCACCAGTAGCACCCCAACCAGCAAAGGGTATTGTGCCTGCAAAACTTAAGCCTGCGTTTACGTTATCGCCATTTACTAAATAAATAACACCATTGGCTAAATCTGCTACTTCTCCAACAACTGGTATTAACCCAACAATATCTAACCCTGTTTGGAACATTTCTAAAGCTACTGTACGGCTTATTTTATTATCGCTCCAATCTGGATGTATCTCTTTTAACCTTGTCTTTTCATTTTGGTAATAAGCTCTTAACCTAAGACCTGCAAGACTATAAGAAGGGATGTAACCATAACAGTCTTCAGAAATGACTTTACTAAGCTCATTTAATAATATTTTAGAATTAGTTGAAGAACTGTTTTCATCACGAAAACTTTTATACTCTGCTGCAATAGCTGGGTTTACAAACAAATATCCTTTTATTTCATTAACTAAATTTAATGCCCCGTCTAAATCGGCTATTAAATTTGTTAAATAGTTATTAGTTGAGATACCATAATTTAAGATATCTAAACCATTAAAATCAATAACTACAGAACCACCATTGTTTTTCTTAAAATAAAAACCTGAGCCCAACCATTCATTCTGTATAGAAGCATTAACATTTAAACCATTAACTCCAAACATGTTCCTGATAATATAGCCTTCATAAGCTGAATTTGGATAGTTTTCAAATAATGAAGATAATAGATTTCCAAAATTGGTAAAGCCTTTGTTTATAGCTTGTGTTCCTGGTTTCCATTCTAAAGCTCTATTTGGGTTTTGAGCATTTTGGTATAAGGGTGTATTAGCTGATTTATACAGGTTTGTATTGGCTGCAAAATCATTACCATTATGATATTGGTTTAATAGATAATTAACGCAATCTGATGATACTTGAGAAAAATCATTTACTTTAAAATACTTACTAATCTCATTATATAAACCTGGTTTTGCTTTTATAAAATCTTCGTTTGTGCTTCCTAAGCCTGCAATTGCCCCATCTGCAAGTATATCCTCTGAAGAAACTTCGTTTAAAGCTTGTGCTAATGCTTTTGCTCTAGCCATCTCTTTTCTCCGAAGCCAATACTCTATATTCCAAGGTTGGCTTTGAATTCTTAAATTCCAAAAATCTTCATGAAATATGCATGAATGCGCTGGTTTTTTTTCCCACACATAAGGCTCAATATAATCTCTAGTACCAAAACGGTGAACCTTATTCCATGGTGGTAATACTGGGCCATTAAAATAAAATATATTGGCAACTAAATATTGCTGCATATGGTCCAATTTATCAAAATAATTACCTGCTTGCCCGAAATAAGATTTCTGTATATCTGACAGCCTATTTAAAATATCATGATTTGTGTTTTTTAAATTGGATAATTCATTATTTAATTGATTCTGTATACCTAACTCTTGGTCTAAACGCCATTGATTATCGGAAAATTCGTTTACCTCTTGCGCCCTAAAAGTATTTAATTGGCTTAAAGAGGTTATCTCGTTTAATGGTGTACTCTTATACCTTAAATTTCCATATTGTGAGTTGTTTATGTTACCTAACCTTATCTCATTGGCTCTTAAGTCCAGTTTTTTTATTGCTGTTAAACACAAGGCTCTAATACCTTGTTTTACATTTACTTTACTATTGTATTTAGGACTTAGAGATTGGGATCCAATTTTAACATTAGGTATCTCAAAACTTTTGAAAAAGGTGTTTTGCGCTTCACCAAAATTGGAAAAATCCTGCCCCAGTTGCCTTTCAATCTCTTGTTCCATTAAATTATATTGCATGTTAACCCATGCATGAAATTCAGCTGCTGCCGCTAATTGTGATGCCTCATGATTTCTTAATGCAGCAAGTGATGGGTCTGTAAACCTAAAATTTGGGATTTCACAACAACCGATACAATCACAAGGTGGGTTAATACCTTTAGATATAATTTCTGTATCATCCAGTATAATAAATTCTCCTTTATCTAATTTTATTAATTCTCTATTAATCTGCCCAAAACCAGACATACTGGTTCCTATAAATATTACAACGGTAAGTATTTGTATATATAATTTTTTCATTTTGATAGCCTTTATTTTTTTACAATAAGTTTGGTGTGTTTTTTACCATCTACATATATGGTAATGACGTTCATGCATTTTAAAAGTGATGCACCATTAAAATAATAGGTGTGGTCTCCAATGCTTTGTGTTTTTCCTTGTTCTACCACATGGCGTTTCGTGCCGTGTAAATCAGATACTTCTACCTGTACAAATCCAGAATTTTCCAAGGTATATGCTATATATAAATCGGTTTCAAAGGGATTGGGGTAAAGTTTTATAAAGCTATCTTGTTGTTCGGCAAGTGCTGAAGCTGTTTCTTCAGATATATCTTTGCCATTTTCTGTTTCGCCTTGTGCTTTGGTTAACACCAATGCAAACCTGTTGCCAGGTTCCTTCATGGCTTCCACATAACTTTCTAGGAATGCTGTTAAATAGATTTTATTATTATAGGGTTTTAAAGCAACATTGCCAGATAATATACTGTAGTCTACATACTGTTCTTTTTGAGCATTAAAGTATAAACGTTTTACGTTTATTTTAAAATCTTCAAAGTAAATGACATCGCCCTCATTTATGGCTATACCGTTGTGTTCTTCCTCATTAAAGATTAACGTATACTTTGTGGTTTCTGTTTCTGCATCATAAACCAAACTTAAAGTTACTGGCAAAGTTTGTTCAACTCCCTTTCCAGACCAATCCAATTGCATGAAAGCGCCTTCCCAGGCACCTTGTATTTGTTCTGGCGTAAACTCTTGGTTTGCTGTTATAGCATCGTCCAATATAATTGTGTTATCAGTATCTGTTTCTTTATTTTGGGTTTCTTTTAAATGAAATTCCATACAGTCCAACATCACCTCGCTATTTTCAATTGGATTGTTTCCCAATAACTCTAAGGCTTTTTGCTTGTTTTCCGTAACACCGTAACCAAAGTAATAGGCGACCCCTAACCAATGTTTTACCATAGGGTAATCGCTTTTTTCAAAAAGCCTTACTGCTTTTTGATAATTTTGGTTTATATCTCCCAAACCTTTATAATGCATATAGCCCAGACTATAAATACCTTTAGAATCTCCCAACCTTTTTGCCTTTTTATACCATTTTTTCGCCTTGGTATAATTTTGCTCACAGCCTATACCATATTTAAATAAATCGCTCAAATCGGTTGCGGCTACCGCTAGGTCTTGCTTGGCTGATTTTTTGGTTAGCTGAAATCCTTTTTTATAAAGGGTTTCATCATGACCATGTAAATACAAACGCCCCATTAATAATTGGGCATAAGGGTTACCCTTTTCCACACAAGGATTTAAATAGGCAACGGCTTTTAAGGAATCTTTTGCGATTTCTTCTGTACCCTCCAGGTAAGAAATGGCTTCACGGACGTTGAAATTGCAATCGGGTTCTTGGTTTTATGCATTAATATACATGCTTAAAAGCATGCATACACATAACAATTTGTAACATAGTTTTTGTGTCATAATGGTTTTAGGTTTTAATAAAAAATCTTAGTTATGACTAACTAAAAACCTTACATAAAAAATTAAAAATTTGTGTAGTTCATCGAAAAATTGAAAAAGTTGCTGAAGGAAACCCGTAAAAAGAGTTTTTTCAAGTGAAAAGATTAATATTATAGGGTTACCCTTTTAGATCTCAAATAATTGTATATGAGTATTTTGTTTTGAAAACCCTATACAAGTCCTAATAAGATGAAAATTTCAAAAGAACTTGACAGACAGACATTTAAAGATAAATCCCAAACTCAAGAAGATTGTCATCGTTTTTTAGCTGAGCTCAAGTGGTCATCAGGTTACAGCTGTAATCGATGTAATCCTGAAAAATATATAAAAGGAAAACAACCTTTTAGTAAACGATGCAGTAAATGTGGCTTTGACGAGTCAACAAGCTCGGGAACTCTTTCCCATAAGTTAAAATTTGGTATCGATAAAGCCTTTGAAATGCTATATGAAATTACCATTAGCAAGAAAGGAGCTAATAGTATTTGGCTTGCAGAACATTTTAATGTAAACCAAACAAAGGCATGGGGATTTCGCCAAAAAGTACAACTAGCTATGCAAAGTAGTGACCAATTCCCTTTAGAAAGGGATGTACACGTTGATGAATTTGAAATAGGCACCCCTCAAAAAAGAGAGCAAGGTCGTAGTAAAGTGAAAAAAAGGTAAGACTAGTTATAGCCGTTGAATATCGTGAAGGAAAGTCTGTAAGAGCTTATGCCAAAGTTATTGAGGATTATAGTACTGCTTCGCTAAAGCCAATATTTGATTCCCATATAAAGGCTGATGCAAATATATTAGCGGATGGGTGGAGTGGCTATAAACCATTAACAGAAGATTTTCCTAATCTAAAACAGACCCTATCTAATCAAGGGAAGAACTTTAAAATGTTACATATTCAAATCCGAAATTTCAAAAATAGGCTTAGGGGCGTACATTCATATTGTAATAGAGAACATCTTCAAAAATATATTGACGAATATTTTTTTAGATTCAATAGAAGAAATCATAGAACTTTCATTCTAGATAAAATAATTGAGCGATTTGTCTTGAAAAAGCCCATTGCGTTCAAGCAAATTCAACTAAACGAGATCTAAATGGGTAACCCTATTAGTTAAATCTAATCCCAGAATAATTCAAAGAGTACCACAACATTATATTGCATCATATTTAGGAATAAAACCTCAATCTTTAAGTAGAATTAGGAAAAACTTACGTGGTATCAGAAAATAAAACACATATTTTATTAAGGAGTCATTTTGTAAGAGGTGACTCCTTTTTTATTAGTTAACCTATGTGAACGTTTAAGTTAAAGGTTCCTCGCATTGGAATGTCTAGTTTTGTTGGTAGGATTTATTAAGAGAAAAACTTATAAATTCACCTATTATGACACGTACGAAATACGACAAAGAATTCAAGCAAACTATTTTAAGCATACTTTCAATAGAAAACCCAAAATCAGTTGAAGATATCTGTAAGGAATATGCTTTAAAAAAAGCGACTGTTTACCGTTGGTTAAAAGAGTTTAAATCGAAAACAGGCGCATTCAAGGACGAAGCCAGCTTAGCCATAGAAAAAGAACTTAGAGTGCTTAAAAAAGAGTTAAAAGACACTAAAGAAGAACGAGATATATTAAAAAAGGCCATCAGCATCTTCTCCGTGAACGACAAGCAAGGTATCATTTTATTGAGGACAACTCAAAAACCTTTACTGTCGAGAAGATGTGTAAACACCTAAAAGTAAGTGTTAACTCCTATTACTATTGGTTACAAACTAAAGATCAAGTTAAAAAGGAGACACAAACTGATTATTATAAAAATCGTATCAAAGCTATTTGGATTAATAGCCGAAAAATTTATGGTTCATTTAGAGTACAGAAACAATTAGAGCGA
>CALKXS010000162.1 GCA_938003745.1 uncultured Algibacter sp. | reverse complement strand
ATATATTAGCAGATGGGTGGAGTGCCATAAACCATTAACAGAAGATTTTCCTAATCTAAAACAGACCCTATCTAATCAAGGGAAGAACTTTAAAATATTACATATTCAAATCCGAAATTTCAAAAATTGGCTTAGAGGCGTGGATTCATATTGTAATAGAGAACATCTTCAAAAATATATTGACGAATATTTTTTTAAATTCAATAGAAGAAACCATAGAACTTCCATTCTAGATAAAATAATTGAGCGATTTGTCTTGAAAAAGTCCATTACATTCAAGCAAATTCAACTAAACGAGATCTAAATAGGTAAGCCTAAAATTAAATACAGACTTTTTGTATATTTATTAATAGTTATTTATTCCATTTTCGTAGGCTAGTTGTCTCTGCCGTAGGGAAGTCTGCTGGTATATCTTGAGTAACTTTTCCTGTGGCAACCCATTCGGCACCACGTTGAAGAGTAGTTATAAAACCAGCACATTCAAGAGAGTAATCTGCATGACCAAGTGTTGTATGAAATATACGCCCTTTATTGTAGTTTATTGTCATAAGCATTGGTTCGTGTCGTGCTGTACGTCTTTCTCCATTGTTTTTGTTTGAATAAGCTGTTGCTAAAACAGTCATATTTGCTGCAGGACCTCTTAGCTTTTCATAAAGCTCATCCTTAGTGTGTAGCCATTTTGTAGGTAAACCTTTCATTATAGGGTGTTGAGAAGCTCTTGTAGTTAAAACGAACTCAGTTTGCTTTCCGTGTTGCCCACAGTTACCTTCAGTAGAGTCGCGTTTTAGTTTACCTTCATCATTGTAAAATACATAGGAACCAGATTTTGCATTTCTTCCTCCCCAGCCGCCAAGGCCAATCATTTTATTGTATTCATCCCAATCTCCAAAAGAGTTGTCTGCAGCATGTATAACAATTAGCCCACCTCCATTTGTCATGTATTTTTCAAAGTTTACTTTGGTTTCGTTTGACCAATTGGAGGCTTTCCAGCCGAGGTTAGAAACTACCAAATCATATTTGCTAAAATCAGGACTGAAATTTGGATCTTCTTTTGGTTTTTTTACCGCAGTAGTCTTTATAGAAGGTGTTAAAGGGTATTGTTCTACTAGTTTATCCCCTTTCCATATGAATGCTTTTCTTGTTATATCTACATCAAAAAGATAAGTTTCTTCAAGATAATCTTTAATCATTAAGGTAGATTTTGGCCAAATACTATGATTGTTTTCGCCATCAATGATTAATACTTTTAACTTAGATTTCGAGTTTGTTTTTTGTGTTGATGTACCCGATTTGCAATTAAATATGATAATGGCTAGACAGCAAGTTGCTAATAATTTAAATTTCATTTTATTACTTTTTTAGTTTCCATACTCTAATGCTAACAGTGTCTTTTTTAGGGAAATCTGTTGGGATTTTTTGATTAACCTTACCTGTCGCCACCCATTCAGCTCCGCGTTGTAATGTAGTGATAAAACCAACACATTCCATAGAGTAATCCATATGTCCTAAAGCGCTATGAAATATTCTACCTTTACCGTATTCTATCGCCATCAAAAGAGGTTCGTGTCTGTTCGTTCTCTTCTTTTTTCCGTATTTTGGGTCTGAGAAAGCAGTAGCAAGTATTGTCATGTTCTCTCCAGGGCCTCTTAAGCGTTCGTATAATTCGTCTTTGCTGTGTAGCCATTCTAATGGTAAGTCTTTCATGATAGGATGGTTTGTAGCTCTTGTTTTTACAACGAAATTATGTTGAGGACCATGTGAGGCGCATATGCCTTTAGATGGGTCTCTTTTTAACTCTTCATTTGTATCGTAATATATATAAGGACCAGATTTTTCATCTCTACCGCTCCAGCCACCAAGACCTATCATTTTATTGTATTCTGTCCAATTTGCCCACGGGTTACTTGCGGCATGTAATAAAACTAAACCGCCTCCGTTTTTCATGTAATTTTCAAAGTTCTTTTTGGTTGCTTCTGGCCAATTAGAAGATTTCCAACCTAGATTATTAATGACTAAGTCGTATTTTTTGAAATCGGGACTGTAATTAGGATCGTATTTAGTTGAATCTACAGCGGTTCTTTTTAAACCATCATTTAGAGGGTATATTGTTAATAATTGATTAATATCATCAACACCTTTAACTTTGTTGAAGTGTGGACCAATCCAAGTGTATTGTTTTCTATTTATATCAACTTCAAACAATCCTGTTTCTTCAAGATAGTCTTTCATCATAAAAGTTGTTTTAGGCCAAATACCATGATTATTTTCGCCATCAAGAATAAGAACTTTAAGTTTTGACCTCTTTTTCGTGGAGTTCTCATTCGATTTGCATCCAGTGAAAAATAATCCGAAGAAAATAAAAATATAGATAAAAAAAGACTTCATTATTGTATGTTTAGTTTGGTGATTGTAATATATAAATATGTTTTTCTGCGAAATAAAAAAGAAAAAAGCAATTAGAAATACTTACGAAATATTTAAGTAATTGTAGTGTTTAAATCTTTTCTAGTATTTTATCCATAACCCAACTAGTGTGAAGAGCGGTGCTTCCTGTAGATGGGTGTGTCTGTTTGTTACCAATTAAAACTTTTTTCATATTTTCTACATGATGTAGTTGAATGTGTTTTGGATTTTCAATGGTGAGTTCTTCGTTTTTATACTCACTTGTTAATATTAAAGGGTTTTCGTGAAATACGGAAAATTCAATAGTACCTCTGCTTCCAGATATTTTAACACGATCTTCATGTTCATTTGCTCCAAAGTTCCAATTTCCAGAACCTGTTATTCCGTTTTCATGTATCCAACAAGCAGTAATTGCGTCTTTTGCGTTGTATAAGTTTTGTTGATTGGTAGATATGCCTTTAGCATCTTTAATGTCTCCTAAAAGAAAAGTAAATAAGTCTAAACCGTGACTTGCTAAATCATCAAAATAACCAGCGGGTGCAATGTTGACATCAGTTCTCCAATTATAGGTTTTAGATAAGTCTGTTTTATTTACAGGTTTATTCATACACCAATTTATATGGCGAACGTTTCCTATATGCTTTTCAGATAACCATTCTTTTATTTTTTCAAACCTAGGAAGTGATCTTCTGTAGTAAGCAACAAACAAAGGGACTTGTTTGTCTTTAAAAGCTTTGTGAATTTCTAAGGCTTCGGTGTAGTGAGGCGTTATGGGTTTTTCAATACAACATGGTTTATTTGCTTTGGCAACTTTTAAGGCGTATAACTTATGGGTGTCTGGTGGTGTTGCTATGTATATGGCATCAATATCTTTGTTGTTAATTAATGCATCGGCATCTGTGTAATACTTTGGTATATTGTGTCTTTTCGCGTAGTCTTTAGCAAGGTTTTCATTACGTCTCATTACTGCTGCAATTTCAAAACCATTAGTAAGTGTGTATGGGGGGCCGCTTTTTGTTTCGGTAACACTTCCGCATCCAATAAACCCCCATTTAATTATTTTGTTAATAGTCATATTAAGTTTTATTTAAAAAAAGATTTTTTTTAACAAAAATAGAAGAAACAATTATATGTATCTCTATGATTTTGTTGGAATTTAGACATAAAAAAAGCACCTAGAATAGGTGCTTTTTTGTGAAATATATTTTAGTTTTAAAATTTATACCTAATACCAAAAGCAATATCAAAATCTAGATCATCTGTAAAATCTCCAAAACCAAGTTCTGGTCTAAAATCTAAAGATAGTAGTAATGGTATGTCAAAACTATATTCAATTCCTACGTTTCCGGCAACAAATAAAGCTGTTTCATCTGTTCCTTTTAAGACTTTTTTACCATCAAAAATTGCAATTCCACCACCAGCGCCTGCGTACCAGTTAAAGTTTCCGTCTAAATGCCATACCCATTGGTAAAGACCTGTTAGTTTAATAGCGTTGTATGTGTTGCTGTTTCTCCAGCCTAAGTCTGCTTCTAACCGATTGTTCTCTCCTAATGCTCTTTGATAAGAAACCTCAGCACCTAAGCCATCACTGTCTCCTAATCGTAATCCAATAGCGTTATCTGCTATGTCTTGAGCAGAGCCAGCAAATGTAAAACCTAATAAAACAATTGATAATAAAAGTAATTTTTTCATAAATTTTAAAGTTTTTAGTTTTCCAATTATATACGAACCATTAATAAAAATAGATCATAAGTTTTATATTCAGTTTGGTTTTACAAAAATAACGCCAAAAATGTATTTATATTTATCCAATCATTATATTTTCTTAAAAAATGGCTTTAAAAAACTTAGAATTAAGCTTATCGGGCGAATTGTTTTATGACGATTTAATAAAATCAATTTATGCTACAGACGCTTCTGTGTATAGGATGTTTCCATTAGCAGTAGCTTACCCTAGAGATATAAAAGATATTAAGTTGTTGATTAATTATGCTAAAAAAAACAATACGTCTTTAATTCCAAGAACAGCAGGAACGTCTCTTGCTGGTCAATGTGTTGGAGAAGGGATTGTAGTGGATGTTTCTAAATACTTCACTAAAATTATTAGTGTTGATAAGAAGAATCAAACTGTGACATTGCAACCAGGTGTTGTGAGGGATGCTCTAAATAATCATTTAAAACCTTTTGGTTTGTTTTTTGGTCCCAATACGTCTACATCAAATCGTTGTATGGTAGGAGGTATGGTTGGTAATAATTCTTCAGGAACAACCTCAATTCAATATGGTGTTACTAGAGATAAGGTTATAGAATTGCAAACGGTTTTAAGTGATGGTAGTGAAGCTGTGTTTAATGATGTGACTTTAGAAGAGTTTCATCAAAAAGCAAACGAAAACTCGTTAGAGGGTGAAATATATAAAGCAATTTATTCTGAATTAGAGACGGATGCTATTCAAAAACAAATTTTAGATAATTTTCCTAAACCAGAAATACATAGAAGAAATACTGGGTATGCCATAGATGAATTGCTTAAGTCTGAAGTGTTTTCTAAAACTTCGGATAAATTCAATATGTGTAAGTTGCTTTCTGGAAGTGAAGGTACATTGGCATTTACAACTCAAATAACTTTAAAATTAGATAAGTTATCTCCAGAGGAAAGCATATTAGTAGCACCACATTTTGATAGTATTGAAAAGTGCTTAAAAGCAGTTGCTCCAGTGATGAGACATAATTTGTACACCTGTGAGATGATGGATAAAACCATTTTAGATTGTACAAAGCAGAATAAAACACAAGAAACGAATAGGCAATTTGTAAAAGGGGACCCTAAAGCAATATTGATGTGTGAAGTGAAAGCAGATACTATTGAAGAAGCACAGGCTTTAGCAAGTAAACTTCTTGAAGATATAGAGTCATTGAGCTTAAGTTATGCAACTCCAATTCTTGTTGGTAAAGATGTGCATAAAGCTAATGATTTAAGAAGTGCAGGTTTAGGGCTTTTAGGAAATATTATAGGAGATAGAAAAGGGGTTGCCTGTATTGAAGATACAGCGGTGGCATTGCCAGATTTATCAAATTACATTGATGAGTTTACAAAACTCATGGATACTTATAATCAAGATATTGTGTATTATGCACATGCTGGAGCAGGAGAGTTGCATTTAAGGCCGATTTTAGATTTGAAAAAATCTAAAGATGTGGCGCTGTTTAGAGATATAACCACTAGTGTAGCGCATTTAGTGAAGAAATATAAAGGGTCTTTTAGTGGTGAACATGGTGATGGTATTGTGCGTGCGGAGTTTATTTCGTTAATGATTGGTGAAGCTAATTTTGAAATTTTAAAACGTATTAAAACTGTTTTTGATGTTAGTAATATATTCAACCCTGGAAAAATAGTAAATGCCTTTTCAATGGATGAATCATTGCGTTATGAAGCGGATAGGCAAGAACCGAGGATTGAAACATTATTAGATTTTTCTAAATCGCAAGGTATTTTAAGAGAAGCTGAGAAGTGTAATGGTTCTGGAGATTGTAGAAAACTTCCTGAATTTGGAGGAACGATGTGCCCGAGCTATCGAGCTACTAGAAATGAGAAAGACACCACTAGAGCGCGCGCAAATGCCTTACGAGAGTATTTAACAAACTCAGATAAAGCAAATAAATTTAACCATACAGAATTGAAAGAAGTTTTCGATTTGTGTTTGAGTTGTAAAGCTTGTTCTAGCGAGTGTCCAAGTAGTGTAGATGTGGCAAGTTTAAAAGCGGAGTTTCAATACCAATATCAAAAAGAAAACGGGGTGTCGTTGCGAACAAAATTATTTGCTTATAATAATAAATTAAATAGTTTTGGAAGTCAATTTCCTAAGCTTACAAATTTTGTTTTTTCTAATGGATTAACAGCTTCGGTAATAAAGAAATCGTTCGGAATTGCTAAAGGTAGAAACTTACCTTTGTTATCAAGTAAGAGTTTGAGTGAGTATGTTCAATACTCTAAAAATGAATTAGTTAAATGTGATTTAATAAAGGGAGTTTACTTGTTTAATGATGAGTTTACTAATCATTTAGATGCACAAATTGGTATAGATGCTATTGCGCTTTTAAAAGCTTTAAATTATGATGTTAAGGTGATTAATAATGTGGAGTCTGGTCGTTCATTTTTGTCAAAAGGATTGCTGGAACAAGCTAAGGATTTGGCAAATAAAAACGTTCAAATTTTTAAAGATAAAATTTCAAAAAACACACCTTTAATAGGTATTGAGCCTTCTGCTATTTTTACATTTAAGGATGAGTATTTAAAATTGGTAGATGATAAAATTTCCGCGGAAGCGATATCAAAAAACACCTTTTTAATTGAAGAATTCATTCAAAACGAAATTAAATTAGGTAATATAAAGTCTGAGCAATTCACTTTGGAGGCTAAAATCATTAAATTTCATGGGCATTGTCATCAAAAAGCAATGAGTAATCAGCTTTCTAGTTTCTCGGTGTTAAATTTACCTAAGAATTATAAGGTAACCATTATTCCAAGTGGATGTTGTGGAATGGCGGGTAGTTTTGGTTATGAAAAAGAGCATTATAAAGTAAGCATGCGAGTAGGAGAGCAGACCTTGTTTCCGGCTATTAGAAAAGCTGCAAATGACACGTTAATTTCGGCAAACGGAACAAGCTGCAGGCATCAAATAAAAGATGGAACAAGTCGTGAGGCAAAACATCCAATTAGTATTTTAAGAGAAGCTTTATTGGTGAAGAATGATTAATAGAAATGCGCTTTTTTTTTATATAGAGTTTGTATTACTTGCTTTTAGGTAAAAAAATCAAAAACAGTGTTGCTTATTTCATATAGATAAAAACTATGACTGTTGTTTAGTTTGTTTATTTTTAGGTTTTTATGGTGTTTAGTGTAAAGTTTCTATTTAGGTTTTATTAAGAATATTGTTTTTAAGTCTCTCGTTTAAATTATATTACTTTAACTCTACAGTTTTAACTTTTTATTCTTCTTTTTTTCTGCTTGTTCAACAATAGTAATGGCTGCAATTAAATCTTTAATTTCCATTTCTTTTATATCCTCGTCAGCAAAAAAAGGAGATAATTTGTCCTCGCTATATGTATAGGTTTTCCAGCGTTAAAATTGGTATTCTAGAGCTGTGAAATTCTCAATCCAATCACCGGAATTTAAGTATAATGTTTTGCCGTACTTGTTTTCTCGATATTCCATTTTTGGTTGGTGTATATGTCCGCAAATAACATAGTCATAACCATTTTCAATTGCTAAATCAGAAATTACAGTTTCGTAATCATTAACAAACTTAATAGCTCCTTTAACACTATTCTTTACTTTTTTAGAAAGCGAGAATTTTTCTTTACCAAGCTTTTTTAAAATGCGGTTAGTTAATTGGTTAATTAAAATAAGTAAATCGTAACCATAACCACCAAGTTTAGCAAGCCATTTGGCGTTTTGTATAGAAATGTCAAATACATCTCCATGAAAAAACCATGCTTTTTTACCATTCAGCTCTAATACTAGTTTATCAACAATAGAAATGTTTCCAATAGTCATATCGCTAAACTTACGCAGCATTTCATCATGATTTCCTGTTATATAAGTGATTTTAACACCATCGGCAGACATATCCATGATTTTTTTTATCACTTTTAAGTGTGATTTAGGGAAATAACGTTTACTAAATTGCCAAATATCAATAATATCTCCATTAAGAATAAGTCGTTTTGGTTTAATACTGTTTAAATAAGTTAATAATTGTTTGGCGTGGCACCCGTAAGTACCCAAATGCACATCAGATATTACGGCTATTTCAATTTTTCGTTTTGTTTTCAATATTGTATTGGTTTTAAATATTAATTGAATATCCGTTTTCACTCATAATCTAGTAATATTTGCTATTACAAGTCTATCAAAGAGTTTATCTTCAAAGTATCTTCGGTTTAATTTATATACAAATTCATTGAGGTATAATTGAAGATACTTTCCTTTTATTTTGTGATAATTACCCAGTAAGTTTCTTTTCGC
>CALKXS010000161.1 GCA_938003745.1 uncultured Algibacter sp. | reverse complement strand
TGGTTTTGATATTGAAAAAACACATTTACAAGATATCGAAAGAATAGAAAAATTGATCTTACTGGTCATGATTGCTTTTGTTTGGTGCTATAAAATTGGAATATACTTGCATCAAATCAATCCTATTACAATCAAAAAACATGGCATAAAAGCCAAAAGTATCTTTAAATATAGACTTTCTTTTCTAGCTAGTGTTTTGCTAAACTCTGAAAACCAAAATGATACTAATATATTTCAGTTTTTGTCATGTACTCAGAAATATTTATTATAAACTATGAGGATTATTACCACTACACTTAGTTGTTGTCTTTTTGAATGAAAAATACCCGTAGAAAAAGTTAAAAAAGATATGTATAAAGCAGGATGAGAGTAGCTAAAGAAACATGATATACCTTAAATGCCAAGTTTGGTGTTTACTGTCACTGGGAGCTACATTCTGTTCTTGAACATGAATGGTATTCACATTGGGTGTATGTTGATAAAAATAATCCAGAAGGAAAAAAATGAGACAGTGCGGAAAATTAATAAGCATTACATAGATACTTACGGAGCTTTAGATAGGTTTGTCTATAAAGATTTTATACCCATGTTTACTGCCGAAAAATTTGATCTAGTAGAATGGCACAATTATTTAAAGATGCAGGTGCTAAATTTTCTAGATCGGTTTTAGAACATGCTAATGGTTTTGCTATATGAGATAGTGGTCTTACAAAATGGGATGCTAAAGAAATGGAGTTTAAGCGTGATATTATGGGAGAGCTTTCTGAAGAAATTAGAAAGCACGATATAAAATTTATAGCAATATTTCATAGACAATGGTTCTTTGGATGGTATCCTACATGGTATGAAAACACAGATGCTCTAAACCCTGAATATGCTAGTTTATACGGTCCAAAACTAAAGAAAAGTGATTTTGTGTATTCTAAAAATCTAGATAAATCAAATTTTGATGAAGATAAGTATTATCCTATGGCTGGAAAGGAATTTAATGATCAGTGATTAAATAGGTTGAAAGATATTGGAGATAAATACAACCCAGATATGGTTTGGTTTGATAATAAAATGGATGTAATAGGTGAGAAGTACCGAAAAGAGTTCTTAGAATATTATTATAATCATGAAACAAAAATAAAGCAAGACGTTGTGTCTACTTATAAATTTCACGATTTTAAAAAAGGTACTGCAATTCTAGATATGGAACGATCAAGGATGAAAGAGAAACAGAGTTTTCCTTGGTTGACTGATGATTCTATTGGTTGGAATGTATAGTCAAACATTAGTTAACCTTAGATATAACTTAACAAATAGATTAATAGATTTTTTTTTTTTTGATGTAGTTAGCAAAAATGAGGATGTATTATTAAATATTGCTCCAAAAGCGAATGGCGAAATTCCTGAATCTGTAAAAGAGCGTTTCTTAGAAATGAGGCTTGGTTAAAATTAAATGAGAAGCTATTTATGGAACAAGAATTTTCGATGTTTACGGGGAAAGTGAAACGACTATTACTGAAGGGTATTTGAGTAAAGACAAAAACGCCGACAATACAGCAAAAGATATTAGATTTACAACCCAATGGGAGTTGTTGTACGATACTGTTTTACATTGGTTAGAAGACAGAGTATTGAATATTTATACTTTAAAAAGAGGGGGTCTATATTATAAAAAAGAAATTGAACCTTTAAGTTTACTAGGCTATGATGATAAATTAACTTATGAAGTTGATAATAAATCTATTTAAAATAGAGTTGCCTTCTAAGAAAGTTGGTGAGCATGCCTTTGTGTTTAAAATTATATCTAAATAATTTTTGCGTTAACGAAAAGGATAGAAGTGTCATCCTTTTTGTCCTTAACTATTGGTTTGATTGAATACTCTAATGTTTAGAAAATAGCTTGATAAGATACTGATGAAATTTTAGTACAAGAAAGATATAACGAATAGCCTGATCGCCTTTTTTCTGTTAGTTTTGCTCCAACAAAAACAAATAAATAGCTCTTACCAATATTGGTATAAATAAAACAAATTGTAAGCTTTCAATAAAATTTTGACTAATTTCGTGTAATTAAAATTAAGTTCAATACAATTAATATATAAATATTATGGCATTAGAGATAACAGATACAAATTTTGAAGAAACAGTACTGAAAAGTGATAAACCAGTATTAGTTGACTTTTGGGCAGCTTGGTGTGGTCCATGTAGAATGGTTGGGCCAATCATTGAGCAAATTAGTGATGAATATGATGGTAAGGCCGTAGTAGGTAAGGTAGATGTTGATGCAAACCAAGAATTTGCTGCGAAGTATGGTGTACGTAACATTCCTACTGTTTTAGTTTTTCAAAACGGAGAAGTTGTTGGTAGACAAGTTGGGGTAGCTCCTAAAAAAGAGTATACAGACGCTATTGATGGTCTTTTATAAAAGATACTTGAAAAGAAAAGTTAAAAGGTTTGCCGTAATGGTGAACCTTTTTTTATTTTAGATGCAAATTAGAAACAAAATATTATGAGTAAAAATAAAGTTCAAGATGCTATCGATAGTAAATTAATTGAAGCGCGTAAAGTATTTTTATGGGGACAGGTTGATGATGATTCGGCTAAACATGTTATTGATAGATTAATGTATTTAGATGCTTTAAGTAATGAAACTATTCATTTATATGTAAATAGTCCTGGTGGTTATGTTACTTCGGGTTTTGCTATTTATGATTGTATGAAATCTTTAAAAAGTCCAGTGTCTACAATTTGCACAGGATTTGCAGCGTCTATGGGATCTATCATTTTATCGGCTGGAGCAAAAGGGAAACGTTTTATACAGCCACATGCGCGTGTTATGATTCACCAACCAAGTGGAGGTGCTAGAGGGCAGGCCAGTGATATAGAAATTACGGCTAAAGAGATTGTAAAAACACGAGAGTTAAGTGCGGAATTATTAGCTGATAATTGTGGTCAATCTTTAGAAAAAATAAAGAAAGATTTTAATCGTGACCATTGGATGGGAGCAGATGAGTCTGTAGCTTATGGTATTGTTGATGCGATTTTGTAATTAACATAGAATATGAATTTACAGCATGAATTAAATAAAACCCAAGGATTTAAAAATCTCGAACTGCTTGCTAAACAAGTGGTAGAAGGGTTTATTTCTGGCATGCATAAAAGTCCGTTTCATGGCTTTTCAGCAGAATTTGCTGAACATAAAATTTATAATCAAGGAGAAAGTACAAGGCATATAGATTGGAAACTATTTGCTAAAACGGATAAACTTTATACTAAACGTTTTGATGATGAGACTAATTTACGTTGTCATATCATTTTAGATAATAGTAGTTCTATGCATTACCCAGAGATGAGTTCTTTTTCGGCAGATAGATTGAATAAATCGGCCTTTTCGGCATTGGCATCGGCAGCACTAATGAATTTGCTTAAAAAGCAACGTGATGCAGTAGGGTTGAGTATTTATAGTGATGGGTATGATTTTTATGCACCTGAAAAGGGAAGTGAACGCCATCATCAAATGTTGTTGAGTAAGTTAAGCAATGCCATTACAACCAAGCAAACTAATAAGAATACAGAAACATATACTTATTTACATCAAATAGCAGAAAAGATTCATAAACGTTCTATGATTTTTTTGTTTACTGATATGTTTCAAACAAGTATAGATCAAGCAAAGTTATTAGAAGCTTTACGTCATTTAAAGCATAATAAACATGAGGTTGTACTATTTCATGTGTTTGATGGTAAACGAGAATTAGTGTTTGATTTTGATAATGCTCCCAAACGTTTTATAGATGTAGAGACAGGTGAACATATAAATTTGTATGCTGAAACTGTAAAAAGCACATATAATGATGCTGTCAACAATTATTTTGATGAGATAAAGTTAAAGTGTGGGCAATATCGAATAAATTATGTCGAAGCAGATATAAATAAAGATTTTAGTAACATACTTACAACGTATTTCTTAGAACGGCAAAAGTTTGGTTAGTAAAAATAATTTAAAAAAATCTTGAAAAAGGTTTGTGAAATATAAAAAGGCGTGTATCTTTGCAACCGCAATAAAGCAACGGTCTGGTAGTTCAGTTGGTTAGAATGTCGCCCTGTCACGGCGAAGGTCGCGGGTTCGAGTCCCGTCCAGACCGCAAAATTGCTAAAAGCCTTAAATTTATTTAAGGCTTTTTTTATGCTTAAAAGTTAAATTATTAAGGTTCTTCGCCGTTATCTACTGTCTTTACTCGTTTGTTTAATATCTTATTATTTCGTCATCTTTCGTCACTGTTAGACAAAGTTTATACCCCCTATATAAACCCCTTTTGTTTTTAGGTTCTCTTTTGTGAAATTTTACCCGAAAAAAGGTTGTGTCTTACCTTACTGTTTTTACAACTCTTAATTTTAACACTTATTGAGACGCTAATAATTACTGACTTTGTCATTGAAATTCAAGAAATGACATAGAAATTAGCTACAAAAATTTTCCTGCTGGATATTATTATTAGGAGAATACAAAATAGAATTATTATGAAGCTAAACTACAATGTTAGAATAGTTATTAGAAAAGACAAAGAAAGAAGCGATGGTACTTGCCCATTGTATGTAAAAACTACTTTAAACGGAAAACAACTTGTAAAACTTTCTATGGGAGAAAGTGTTAAGAAAGAAGATTGGGATAGTAAAAACCAAAAGGCTCTAGGGAAAGGCTATGGTTTGTTTAATAAACATTTACACCAGTCTATATTAGAGATAGAAAATTTTATTGGAGAGATGAAATCTCGTGGTAAACCTTTTTAAAAAAGAAGATACCGAATGTTATTACAAATACTTTGATGAAGTTTTTTGTAAAAGTAGATTGAATGATTTATCTGAAAGTACAAAGAATAAGTATTTGTTATTGAGAAGAAGATTAAAAGAATTTAGACCGCAATTACGTTTGTCTGAAATTGATTTAAAATTTTTTGAATATCCGTAATTAGGCATAATTATAAAAAAGACTTATTTTAGATAAAAAAATAAGGATGAATATTTTCAGTTTTATAGCCCATTTTGATAGTGAGGAGTCCTGTCGTAATCACTTTAAGGCAGAGCGAGATAA
>CALKXS010000160.1 GCA_938003745.1 uncultured Algibacter sp. | reverse complement strand
TCAAGATAAATTAAATAATAGACCACGAAAAATTATTCGCTATAAAACTCCTAAAGAAATAATAGAAAATGAACTAAAAATGGTAGCTTAGACTTAAATTAAAATTAGCAACAATTGTTGCGTTAACACATTGAATGCAGCTAAGTATTTAAATTGGCCCCAATTACGCACAGCCCCTTTTTCTCCAGATATAACATCATAAAGTGTGCTTATAGTTTTATCTAGAGTTAAAACTTTAGTACTATCAATAGGGTATACTTTATCTTTTTCTTTAATATCTTTTTTCTGAGCGTTTAGGTTTAGAGTAATAAAGCAAATTGATAATAGAGCTAGTGTCTTTTTTATTCTAAAGAAGGTTTATGCTATTTGTATTCCTTTTTAATTCGGTCTAAATCACGTTTGTTGTCACGGTCTTTAATTGTATCTCGCTTATCATATAACTTTTTTCCTTTAGCTAAAGCTATATCTATTTTAGCATATCCTTTATCATTTATAAATAAGCGTAAAGGAATAATTGTAAGCCCAGTATTTTGAACTTCTTTGTGTAATTTTTTTAATTCTTTTTTGTTTAAAAGAAGTTTACGTTCAGCTTTTGGTCTATGGTTATAATAATTACCAAAAGCATATTCTTCAATAGTTGCATTAATAACAAAGAGTTCTCCTTGCTCATTAAATTCACAAAAACTTTCTGCTATAGAAGCTTTACTACTTCGTATAGATTTTATTTCTGTACCAGTTAGAACAATACCAGCAGTATATTTGTCTAAAATTTCATAAAGAAAGTGTGCTTTCTTATTTTGTATGTTGATATTTTTTTGCATTACCACAAAACTAAACAATTTTATAAAGTTAATTGTTAGATTTCTTTAGAATAGCATTAATGAATTATGTTTTAAGTTAAAGAATTATTAAATCGATATTGTATTCTTAAAAATAAAATTACTTTAGTGTAATATTTAAAAAGTATCACCCCAAATTATACCAATATGGATTTGTAACAAAAAAAGGGCTAATAGTTAAGAGTTATGCAGCTACCTTATAATTATTGATTTTTTGGTAGTATTTCACCAAGTGTGTAAAGTTATTTGAAATAGTGCTTAGTTCTTTAAAAAAATGGGAGTCAGACTAGTAAAATTACAATAGTTGCTAGCATTGCTTTTAATAGCTCGCGGTATAAATATAAATAACAACTATTCAATATTACTATTAAGACTTTACCAAAGTGTTTGATTTTTAGTTAACCTTTTTTAGAATTTTGTTTTACCCAAACTAATAAATTTGGACTTATATTTGATTCCATAGTTGATACGGATCATCATTATTTTTCATCTGTTCAAGTAATAAAGCTTCCATTTCTGCTAATTTATCTGCATATTCTGGATTGTCTGCTAAATTGGTTTCTAGTTTCCTTGATTTATGGTGTTCTGGTAGGTATTCATTTGGGTTTTTTGAAAGATTAAACAGTTGTGTTTCCCTAATTTTTCCATCCATAAGGTCATACTTAATTAATTTCCAATCTCCCTTTTTAACACAACGTATGCCTGGTTTAGATCCTCCACAATAAACACCATACATTACATCTCTCGCTGAGTTTTTTTCGCCTTTCAATACAGGTTTAAAACTTGTTCCTTCTGCTGTATCAGGAACCTCAATTCCTGCTAAATCGCAAATAGTAGGCAGAATATCCAAAAGATATATATTTCCCTCAACACGCTTTCTGGCTTTTATTCCCGGACCTTTTATAATGAATGGTACCCGCCATGTATGTTCGTATAGATTTTGTTTTCCCATTAATCCATGTCGTCCAATAGCTATTCCATGGTCAGAAGTATAAATAATATATGTATTATCCAACTCACCCATTTTATCCAATTTTTTTAGAACCTTACCTAGCTGTATGTCAATATTTTCCGAACAGGCATATTCTCTGCCCAGCTCATTACGAATTGTTTGTTCATCTCTTTTTTTCCATACTCCACTCACACGTTCTTCATCTCTAAGATTTGGATGTCCATGAAAGAATGGATGCGCCGAAAGGTAGTTTTCTTGAAGTGGTGGTTGCTTTGTATTAACAGGGGGAACGCTGCTTTTATCAGTATGATTTACTGCTCCATATTTTGCAAGAAGTTCAGGGGTTCCATTACGGGCATCATGAGGGTGAGAAAAACCAAAATAGATGAAAAACGGGTCTGTTTCCTGATTATTATCCCTGTCGTTCAGATAATTAAGTACTTTATTTGCATGCCATGCACTACCTCTTTCTTCAGTCGCGCCTCTCTTGGTGGCATCATTAATAACAGTAAATTGTTCGTTTGCAGCTGAATAGGAATTTCCTTTTTTACAAGTCCGCATTGTTTTATATCCAGATCTGTTAAAAATTGCCCCAATAGTCTGGATTTCTAAATTGGTAGGATTATTCGAGTTTTGAGACCTTTTATTTCGCAAGGGCAAATGCCACAAAGTGCGCCCGCTCATAATCATGTGCCGAGATGGTGAACAAACAGCACCACTCATTGAGCCCATGTGTCGGGCACTTTCAAAAACCATTCCATCCTTCGCAAGTTTATCTATGTTTGGCGTTTCCAGTATAGATTCTGAATCATAGATTTTCAAATCGAAAGGAGATTGATCATCTACTAATACAAATAAAAAATTCGGACGCTTCTCTTCTTTTTTATAAATTTCAGAAAATATTACTATCGGTAATATTAGTAAGCTCAGTGTTAAAATTGGCTTTATATATGTTGATTTTTTCATCATGTCGATTGTTTACATTTTTAATACTGAACTTAATGTTTTAAAGCAAGAAACGTTGCTTTTTTATAGTTAAATGCAAGGTACAAAATTTAATTCATAGCCGATGTGGACTAGCAACAAAAATAAGGGTTAATAGTTAAGAGTTATGCAACTACGTCACAATTATTGATTTCTTGTTCAAATTCTGCTATTGTTTTATTTCCTAATGTAACATTCTTATACGGTTATACCATATTTCAATCCATTAAAAACGGATAGTTTAGCTTGTACCCTATGATTATATTTGTATTTGTAAAACCATTCTGCTTTAACCTTTCTACAACTGCATTATCCCAACAATTTCCTTTTCTACTCATGCTTTATATGATCATGCTCTTATAGTTCTTAATAGTACATTTTTAAATTTTTAACTTGCATATAACTTGATTTAGATTAAATATTTAGCCGATTTTTTCGTAGTAAAAAAGATAAATCTTAAGTAAATTAAACTTACAGAAATATTCTGTTTAGTTGATGAATTTTGTAAAGAATATCTAAGTACATGACAAAAACTGAAATATATTATTATCATTTTGATTTTCAGATTTTACCAAAACACTAGCCACAAAAGAGAATCCATATTTAAAGATACTTTTGGCTTTTCTGCCATGTTTTTTGATTGTAATAGGATTGATTTAATGCCAGTATATTCCAATTTTATTGCACCAAACAAAAGCAATCATTACCAGCAAGATCAATTTTTCTATTCTTTCGATACCTTGTAAATGTGTTTTTTCAATATCAAAACCACTAGATTTCATAGCTTTAAAACACATTTCAATTTGCCAGCGTTGTTTGTACTCTTCTTACGCTTTTTCGGGTTTATTGAACGATACTATAATCAAAAAATCTTGTTTCCCTTTTTTGTTATTGAGTTTACAATCTGATAAATAGCAAAGTTGTCCATTGATTTTTACAATCTTATTACTACTGATTCAATAACTTGTTTTCCAAAAAGGCAAATAAACCTATTGATTAAATAGATGCGCTCTTCATTCACTATTGGAGTTTCTCCTTTTATCAAGCATAGTAAATAACGTGAGTTCGACCTAAGCAATAGCTTTATTGGGTAGCATCTTAGGTATTTTAATAAATGGTTTTTAGGTAAAAAGGAATATGCAATTAACCTAGATACCATATTAGTTATAAAATTATCAAAAGATCTATGTCTAGAATGCTCTATTTGGCATGTATTTTTAAGCACATCATTTACGGTTTCTATGATAGCTCCTTTTCTATGAATTACCTTATCCATAAAATCCATAGCTTTCTTCTTCATG
>CALKXS010000159.1 GCA_938003745.1 uncultured Algibacter sp. | reverse complement strand
TACTCATACTTTGAATTATCTTAGAACTGGAATTCAAGAGATTTATCATTTTGTTTGAAGCATATTGAACACCTCTGTCCGAATGAAAAATATGATTATCAGTAATGTTTCTTCTTTTTCTAGCAAGTAGCCAAGCTTTATAAACAGTATTTTCTGTGGTCATGTCTTCGCTTAAAATACAGGATACTATTTTTCCATCTGCTAAATCTAATATAGTAGTTACGTAATTCCATTGGTTGCCAACTTTTATCTAGGTAATATCCGAAACCCACTTTTCTCCTAAATCATTACTTATAAAGTCCCTTTCTAATAGATTTTTAGCTACAGGAAATGAATGGTTAGAATCTGCTGTGGTTACTCTAAACTTTTTACTTAAAATGCTTTTAATTCCCATTTTCCTCATCAAATATGCTACATAAGATCTACTATAAACAAGCCCTTCTCTTTCTAAAATTTTCTGAATACGCGAACTTCCATATATCTGATTACTATCTTTATAGATGTTCTGTAGGCGCTGTTTTAAAAATTCCAAACAGGTACTAGTATTTTTATTTTTGAGACTCCTAAGCCATTTATAGTAAGCATTTTTACTAACATTCATAACATGTACACATCTTCTTAACAGGATGTTTCAGCTTGTAATCTTTTATAAAATTATACCTTACCTGTCGTTCTTGGAGAAGATGCTTACCGCCTTTTTTAATATATCCCGCTCTAACTTTATCTCTTTTAACTCTTTTTTCTAAAGCTTTGATTTTTAGTAAAATTTCTTTTGATTCTTCAGAAGCAATTGTATGCTTGGGATCAAATTCTTTTTTCCATCTATTTTATTGAAGCTGTACTAACCTCATATTCTTCAGATAAAGACTGAACTGTTTTTCCTGTATTTAGCAATTCTACAAACGTAGTTTTAAATTCCTTGTCGTAATTATTTCTTGGCATATTACAAATTTAATTTATCACATAAATCTGTACCAACTAATGTAGACATTCCAGTATCTAAAAATCTCTCGAAAGGGAAAATATTTATTATAGTCGCTCTTATATATCGTTTTTAATGAAGAAATTAAGTTTGAAAAGTGTATCGAGAAAAAAGTATGTAATTATTACTGATTCAAATCATTCCTATGAAATTCCTAAAAATATTTTAAATAGAGAGTTTATAAGTACTCAATTAGCAGAAAAATGGGTTTCTGATATTACCTATATAAGAATGGGTAAGAAATGGTATTATTTTACTATGGTTTTAGATTTGGCAGATAGAAAATTGATTGCTTGGACTTTAAGTGATGATATGACTACTGAAAATACGATTTATAAAACATGGTTATTAGCAAAGAAAAGAAGAGCGATTACAGGACATCAAATTTTTTCATTCAGATAGAGGAGTTCAATACGCATTCACTACAATGAAAAACTTATTAGGAAACAATTTAAAGGTAGCCCAATCTATGAGTAGAAAGGGGAATTGTTGGGATAATGCAGTAACTGAATCTTTCTTTAAAACTCTAAAATATGAATGTGTTTACAGATATAAGTTCAAATCATTTTTTGAAATGGTATAACACCAAAAGATTACATTCTGCTTTCGAGTATAAAACTCCTTTAGAAATAGAACAAGAATATTTAAATATTAAAAATAAAAAAATAGCATAAAAAAATGCCATGAATTATTTCATAGCAATTAATATTAGTTATTGAATAGTGAAGATTACTTCAATAAAAAAGCCATCAAATCATCATAAGTAGAAATTGTAACTGCAACTTTTTCTTTACCCATTACTGCTTGAATTTGTTTTGGTAATGGTTGTTTTTCTTTAATAACGTCTTCAACCACATCTAAGAATTTAGTTGGATGTGCCGTCTCTAAAAACACGCAGTGTGCATTAGGATTATCTTTTAAGTGTGATTTGCAACCTAAATAACCAACAGCTCCGTGAGGGTCTGCAACATAATTAGAATCGTTATATATTTCTAATATCGCTTCTTTAGTTTCATCATCTGAAAAACTATAAGACGATATGTTTTCTTTTAAATTTTCAAAATTATTTTTATAAATTTCTTGAATACGAATAAAGTTACTTGGCGCACCAACATCCATAGCATTACTTATGGTTTGTACTGAAGGTTTTGGCTCATATAACTGAGAAATTAAATAACGCGTCACTACATTATTGGCATTGTTTGATGCTACAAAATGATTAATTGGTAACCCTAATTGTTGTGCCATCATACCTGCACATACATTTCCGAAGTTTCCACTAGGTACAGAAAACACAATATTTTCATGTTTATTATGTAATTGCTTGTATGCAAACATAAAATAAAATAACTGCGGTAACCAACGTGCTACATTAATAGAATTGGCAGATGTTAATTGCATTTGGCTTGTTAAACTTTCATCTAAGAAAGCTGTTTTTACCATAGCTTGACAATCATCAAACGTACCATTTACCTCTAAGGCTTTAATATT
Organism: uncultured Algibacter sp.; assembly: GCA_938003745.1. Lineage (GTDB taxonomy): Bacteria > Bacteroidota > Bacteroidia > Flavobacteriales > Flavobacteriaceae > Postechiella. The sequence goes on along the minus strand of CALKXS010000159.1, from coordinate 13,324 downwards.
TTGACCTAAAGTTGTTAATTGCATTTCTTGAATATCGCTAACTTTTCCGCTAGGATAAAGTATAACAACATTTACACCTTTTACACCTAAAAACCCATTAGCAACAGCGCCGCCGGTATCACCAGAAGTAGCTACTAACACAGTAACCTCGTTTGTGTTATCTTTATTAAAATAACCCAAGCATCTTGCCATAAAACGAGCTCCAACATCTTTAAATGCCATAGTTGGTCCATGAAACAATTCTAATGTAGAAATGTTATCGTTTAATTGAACTACTGGAAAATCAAAAGACAATGTTTCATCTATAATAGTTTTAAGGATAGTTTCTGGAATTTCTGGAGAAACAAATTGTTTAATGGCTTCAAAAGCTATTTCAGTATGAGATAAATTATCAATATTATCAAAGAAGCTTTTTGGTAATGGCGTAATACTTTCTGGAAAGTACAAACCCTTATCTGGAGCTAATCCTTTTATAACAGCATCTTTAAATGATGTGTTTGGTGCTTGTTTATTTAAAGAGTAATAGTTCATTTTACTTATATTATTTTAACACCTTGTGTGTTTATTTTTGAAATATGAATTTCAAATTTTATTCCTGTTTTAGAATAAATTTTATTCATTGCATCTTTTACTTTTAAAGCTACTTGACTTGATTTACTTAAAGAGAAAATTGAAGGACCAGAACCAGATATTCCAGCACCTAAAGCTCCATTTTTTAATGCAGCTTGTTTCACTTCATTAAAATGTGGAATTAACTGACTTCTGTATGGTTCTACAATGACATCATTTAGAGAATTACTTATTAAATTGTAATCACTTGTATGTAATGCATGTACTAAACTGCCTAAATTTGCCCACTGTTCTATAGCATCAGTTAAAGGAACTTTTTTTGGTAATACAGCCCTAGATTCGGATGTTTTAATTTCTATCTGCGGATGAATTATAGTTGCATATAAATCATCTGGAGAAGGGATTTCTAAAATTTGAACAGGAGTAATACTTTTTACTAAAGTAAAGCCTCCAAAAAGGGCAGGAGCCAAATTATCTGCATGTTCGCAATTACTAGCAATAGCTTCACCCTTAATTGCAAATTCAGTTAGTTGTGTTTTGTTATACGGTCTACCTAAAAGCTCGTTCATCCCAAAAACACTACCAACTGCACTGGCAGCACTACTACCAATACCACTTCCTGGTTTTATGTTTTTATAAATTTCAATTTCAAATCCGCAATCTGGTTTAGCATCTTCATACATGGCTAAAGCTGAAACACCCGCAACATTTAATTCTGCTTCATAAGGTAAATCAAAGCCTTCTATTTTAGTAATATGAATCCCTTTTTTATCGGTTTTTCTAATTACCATATCGTCTCCAACACTATCTAAACAAAAACCTAAAACATCAAAGCCACAAGCTACGTTTGCTACAGTTGCTGGAGAAAATATTTTTATTTCGTTCATAATCTATTTATTTCCTATTCTAATAATATCTGCAAATAAACCAGACGCCGTAACATCTGCGCCAGCACCAGCACCTTTTATAATCATAGGTTGTTCAGGATAGCGTTCTGTGTAAAACATAACGATATTGTCACTTCCTTTTAAGTTATAGAATGGGTGACCTTCTGGAATTTCTTGCAAACTAACACTTGCTTTTCCATTGTTTAAGGCTGCTACATATTTTAACTGACTTTTATTCGCTTTCGCGGAAGCAAATAAAGCTTGGTAATGCGCTTCGTCTGCAATCAATGTTTCATAGAAATCATCTACAGTATCACTTTTAAGTCCTGCTTCAGATAAGAAAGGTGAATTTTCTATATCTTCTAAATTCATTTCCATTCCGCTTTCTCTAGCAAGAATTAATATTTTTCTAGCAACATCTACACCGCTTAAATCAATTCTAGGATCTGGCTCAGTATAACCTTCTGCCGCTGCTTGTTTTACAACATCGTAAAATTTAGTAGTATCATTAAAGTTGTTAAATACGAAGTTTAAACTTCCAGATAAAACAGCTTTAACAGAATTAACTTTATCACCTGAAGCAATTAAATTATTTAGCGTGTCAATAATAGGAAGACCTGCACCAACATTAGTTTCGAATAAATATGGAGCGTTATATTTTAGTGATAAGTGCTTTAATAATTTATAGTTTTCAAAATCGCTAGAACAAGCTATTTTATTACAAGCTACTACACCAATACTTTCACGTAAATAGTTTGCATATAAATTAGCTACATCTTTATTTGCAGTAACATCTACAAAAATACTGTTGCGTAAATTAAGATCTCTTGTGTTTTCGAAAAAACCGTATAAAGAAGCTGTTTCTCCGTTAGCAAGTTGTTCTTTCCAATTGCTTAAATCAATACCATCTTCATTGAAAATCATCTTTCTAGAGTTTGATAAACCTGAAACTCTTAAATTGATTTTTAAATTATCTTTTAAATATTGATGTTGTTGTTGTATTTGATCTACAAGTTTTTCTCCAACATTACCAACACCTGTAATAAATACATTAAGTTGTTTTGTTATAGTTTCAAAAAACTGTTCGTGTAAGGTGTTTAAAGCTTTCTTTACATGGTTTTTAGAAATAACAACCGATATGTTTTTTTCTGAAGCCCCTTGGGCAATAGCTCTAATATTAATGTTATTTCTACCTAGCGTATTAAACATTTTACCGCTAATACCTTGATGATTTTTCATATTATCACCAACAAGGGCTACAATAGAAAGGTTCGTTTCTATAAGTAATGGGTCAATTTTACTTAACGCAATTTCATTTTCAAAAGCGTTATCAATGGCAGTTTGTGCAATTTCAACATCTTTCTCATCAACACCAATACAAATTGAATGTTCTGATGATGCTTGTGTAATTAGAATGATATTTATTTTCTCTTGTGATAATGTTTCAAATAAACGTTTTGAAAATCCAGGAATACCAACCATTCCACTACCTTGAAGCGTTAATAAGGCAATACCATCAATATTGCTAATTCCTTTCACAGGTTCAATAGAATCTCCATTGTTATTAGAAATAACGGTTCCAACTTCATCTGGAGCCATAGTATTTTTAATATGAATTGGAATATCTAAATCTAAAACAGGTTGTACTGTTGGCGGATATAAAACTTTAGCCCCAAAATGAGAAAGCTCCATAGCTTCCTGATACGAAATTTGATTAATAGGGTAGGCTTGCTTTACCAACTTTGGGTTTGTTGTAAACATACCACTAACATCTGTCCAGATTTCTAACTGATTAACCTTTAAAGCTGCAGCAACAATTGCTGCTGTATAATCTGATCCTCCACGACCTAAAGTTGTGATTTCTCCAGCTAGAGATTTTGAAACAAAACCAGGTATAATAGTAATGCGTTGTATAGCAGATTCAAAATAATCTTGTATGTATTCATTTGTAACATCAAAATCAACTTCAGCTTTAGTAAAGTTAGAATTTGTTACAATTAATTCTTGCGAATTTTTACGGTCTGCAGACAAACCACTACTTTTCATTGTCTCTGCAATTATAAATGATGACAATAACTCACCAAAACTTACTAATTTATCTGAAGTTTTAGGTGATAATTCATTTATTAGATAAATACCTTCTAGAAGACTCTTTAATTCGTCTAATCTAGAACCAACAAATGCCATAACGGTGTCATTGTTGCTAGGTATAAGTTCGTTTATAATATTAAAATGACTTTCTTCTATAATTTCAAGAACGTCTTTAAACTGTTCGTCTTTATTTTGCGCATATTTACCAGCAAGTAATAGCTTATCGGTAATACCTCCAACTGCAGAAACTGCACATATAATTGAATCACTTTTAGAATAATCTTCTAAAATGCTAATAACTTTATTGATGTTTTTTGCAGAACCAACTGAAGTCCCACCAAATTTTAAAACCTTCATTTTTAATGAATTAATGTTTAAATAAATATTTTAAGAAAATGTAATTATGATAATTACACACGGTACCTGAAGATATATAAATTACTAACCCCAAAGGGTAGTAATTGTAGCTTTAACTAAAATAGCAACAGTTGCTCCAGTAATTGGAGTTGTTATTGTACGTGTATTTTGGTTTAAAAGCTTCATTATTTTTATAAATAACGTTTCAAAAGTATTACTTTTAGGCTAATAAAAAAATAAAAAACTTTTTTTTGAAGCATTCTTATGCTTCATCTATTTTTTTTACGAAATATGAGCAAGAATATTTCATTATTGAAAAATCAATAATATAATTAAAAAATATATAGTATAGATGAAAATTTTTTCCAAAGAACAAATTTATGAAGGCGACAAACTAACTGCCGAAAAACAAAACATATCGTCTACAGATTTAATGGAACGTGCCGGAACAGGTATTTTTAATTGGATACATATGCGTATGCAAGGTGCTCAAGTTCCAATACATGTGTTTTGTGGTATTGGAAATAACGGAGGTGATGGATTAGTACTCGCTAGACATTTAGTAACTCATGGATATAATGTGAAAACTTATGTTGTAAACTGCAGTGATAAACGTTCTAAAGACTTTTTAATTAATTATGACAGAATTAAAAATGTAACTAAAGATTGGCCTACATTATTGACATGTGAGGAGGAATTTCCAGAAATTCATCAAGATGATATTATAGTTGATGCCGTTTTTGGTATTGGTTTAAATAAACCAGTTGACGATTGGGTAAAAGCTTTGTTTATTCATTTTAGGAGCACAAAAGCTTATACATTATCAATTGATATCCCTTCTGGTTTACATACAGATAAAGCTGTTGAAGATGAAGATGCTGTTGTTTGGGCTGGTTATACACTAAGTTTTGCTTCTGCTAAATTGGTTTTCTTTTTACCAGATACAGCAAAATACACCGTACAATGGGAGATTTTAGATATAGGGTTAGATCAAGATTTCTTATTTACTACACTCACTGAGGTTGATTTAATAGGAAAACATGAAGTTTTACCTATGTATATCCCTAGAGAAAAATTTACACATAAAGGTGAAATGGGACATAGTCTTATTATAGGTGGAAGCTATGGAAAAGTTGGAGCGGTAACATTAGCTAGTAAAGCGGCGCTATCAATTGGCTCTGGTTTGGTTTCTGCGTACATACCAAAATGTGGATATATACCATTGCAAACTGCATTTCCTGAAGCTATGGTTATTACAGATACTCATGAAGAGTTTATTACCAATGTTAAATTTAGCATAACTCCAAATGTTATTGGAGTAGGAGTTGGGCTTGGAACTAAAACTAAAACAGTTAATGCTTTTTCAGCATTTTTAAAAGCAAACAAAGCACCTCTTGTTATTGATGCAGATGGGATTAATATACTATCTAAGAAGAAGGCGTTATTGAAATTATTGCCTTATCAAACGGTATTAACACCACATCCTAAAGAATTAGAACGTTTAATAGGAAAGTGGAAAAATGATTTTGATAAAATAAAGAAAGTCAAAGCTTTCTCAAAGGAATATGGCTTTGTAATTGTTATTAAAGGCGCTAATACAATTACTGTTTTTGAAGATAAACTATACGTAAATACAACAGGTAACCCTGGATTAGCTACCGCTGGAAGTGGAGATGTTTTAACAGGAGTTATAACAGGTTTAATTGCACAAGGTTACAATATTATTGCTGCAACCATTTTTGGGGTTTATTTACATGGAAAAGCTGCCGACATTGCTATTGAAGAATATGGCTATCAAAGTCTAATAGCAACACATGTTATAGATTATTTAGGTGATGCTTATTTAGATTTATTTAAAGAGCCAGAGCAACCAGAAGTTGTAGAGAAAGAAAATGAAGAGAAATCTTAATATTTTTACACAAAAAAAGGAATTCTAAATTTAGAATTCCTTTTTTTGTATCTATAAAAACCTCTAATTACATCTCTAAAGAATTAAATAACGTTTTTAATGCTGGATTAGAAGGTCTTGGAGCATTCGCGTTAACAATATTTCCATTTGGATCTAACAAAATGAAACGAGGGATTCCTTTAATACTATAATCTTGAACAAAAGAAGATTGCCATTCATTATCAGCAATTAATTGTATACCTTTTAATTCTTTATCAACAATCATTTTTTTCCATTTTGCATGGTCTCTTTTTTTATCAATTGAAAGGCTTACAAACTCTATGTTTTTTCCATGGAATTCTTTTTCTAACACTTTTAAAGCAGGAATTTCTTTAATACATGGTCCGCACCATGTTGCCCAAACATCTATATAAACGTATTTCCCTTTTAAATCATCTAAAGAAGTTGTTCCACCGGCATTATTCTCATAGTTCACAAATTTTGGAGAAGGAGATCCAATATTTGTTGCGGTTAGTCTTTTGTAGATTTTAGTAATCTTAGTTTTCTGATCTTCGTTTGTAGAGTTCTTTATAAAAGAATTATAAAAAACCTCAGGTTTTCTTTCCTTAACTAAATTAGTGTTTGCATAATCAAATAGAAGTTCGTTTTTTAATTCTTGATTAGAAACATCAGTTATAGCTTCAACGAGTGCTAAGCCACCAGAGGACATTTGTTTTTTATTTGCAATTTCTCCTGCTTTTTTGTTATAATGATGATTAACTAATCTTTTATAATATTGTGAAAATTTATAATCTTTGTAGTTATCGTAATCAATAACTTCCAATTCTGTTAAGAAACTTTCTGAAGCTTTAAAATTAGGGTTCCTAGTAAAGTATTTGTGTGCAGGTTCATAGTCTGCTAACATACTTAAATAAAAATAATTTATATTTTTTTCTTCTTGCTCTATATATTTATCTGTAAGTTTTGCTGTTGTATTTAATAAGTTGATTTGCTCATCTGCAATTTTATTAAATAACTCTTTATATTCAGGTTCTTCAGTTTTGTAAAACTCAGTGCTTCCTTTTAAATGTTTAAGTTCTATTGTTTTTTTGTTAATCAAGTAATTGCTAACCTCAGAACCTTTCCCAGATATAACAAGACTTTCATCTAATTTATTTAGGTCATAATTTATTGACAAATTAAATGTAGAATCTAAATAAATTAAGATAGGGTTTGCTCCATCATAAAGAATATAATTATTCATTTTAATTTTAAGAGTATCTTGAAAATCTCCTGTGTCATTAATTTTTAATGTTTTAATTAGAGTTCTGTCCATTGCGTAGATACCTGCAGATTCTGCGCCTAAATTATTTTGAATATTACCAGAAATTATGGCATAATCAACTTTGGATTCCGTTTTACAGGCTATTGTGCTAACAGCAATTAAAAGTATAAGTAATTTTTTCATGTTTGGTTTTTAAATTATATCTAAATTAATCAATTAGTATAGTTTTGATTTGGTTTTTAACAAATCTATAAGTTTAAATTATGAGTTAAGCGTTTAAAAGTAGCTATTTCGGGAATAATATTAAGAGCAAATAATTGTTTTTGCACATTCATTAATGTTGTCTTGCTTATGTTTTCTTGAGACCATTCTGTCATACTTAGCCATTCTTGAACATCTTCAATTTTTTGTTCGTATCTGTTAGCTATAGTTTGATCTATATTAGGAATGTCTTTAAAATCGTTAGTTGTGTTATTTATGATTTTCAAAATGGTTTTTAAATCATCTTCATTATTCTTAATAAAATCTTCGCGAACAGCTATAACAAAACATGGCCATGGAGAGGGACAGTCACCAATTCTTCTAAAAGTGTTGTTATCTACAAGTGGTTTAGTGGTATACTTCTCCCATAAAAAATAATCAGCAACACCATTAGTTAAGCCTTCTACAGCACCATCTAAATTCTTAATAACTCCAAAATTTAAATCGTTATCTAAGTCCCAATTATTATCTTGAGCATTAATATATGTCATTAAATGAGAGCCTGAACCGTAACGACTAATAGCTGCTTTGGTGCCTTTTAAATCTTCAATAGTTTTATAATTTGATTTATGAGCTACATGAATACCCCAATGCAAAGGAGTATCAACAAAAGTTTGAACAATTCTAGAAGGGTTTCCTGCTATGATATCTTTTGTAATGCCTTCAGTTAAAATAACAGCAATATCAATATCACCATCACGAAGTGCTTTACACATAGCTCCCGTTCCTCCATAATAATCTTTCCAGCGTAGATTAATGTTTTCTTCTTTATATTCTCCATTTTTAAGGGTGAGATACCATGCTAAATTAAAATGCTCTGGTACGCCACCAATATTTATTGTCTTCATAAATTTTATAATCGATCTAAAGTATATGTTATTAGATTTTCTACGGTTTGTTTAGGGTTTGAGCTAAACGTTCCGTTAGCTCTATTGGCTATAATAGCATTAATTGAAATGGCATGATGACCTAAAAGTTTTGATAAACCATAAATGCCAGATGTTTCCATTTCTAAATTTGTGATTTTAGCGCCATTAAAGTTAAAAGAATCTAGCTTATCATTAAAACTTGACTCATTCAGTTTTAACCTTAAAACTCTACCTTGCGGCCCATAAAATCCACCGGCTGTAGCGGTTATGCCTTTGTGGGTTATGTTACTTTCAAAATTCTCTATAAGTTTGGAGCTTCCATTTATAATTATTGGATAAGCACGTTTAGAATTGAAATTAGTATGTTTAATAAAAGCCTCTTCGGTTTTTGGGTTGCCAAATTTTTCAATTTGATAAGTATGAGACAAGCCAACTAAATCTAAACCGTGTGAACTTATTAAAAATGAATCTACGGGCATGTCTTTTTGTAAAGAACCTGAAGTTCCTATTCTTATAATATTAAGAGATGTTAATTCTTCTTTTATTTCTCTCGTTTTTAAATCTATGTTTACAAGAGCATCTAGCTCATTAAGAACGATATCAATGTTATCTACACCAATACCAGTAGATATTACTGATACGCGCTTCCCTTTTAAAACACCTGTTTGAGTTTTAAACTCTCTTTTTTGGGTTTCAAATTCTATAGAATCGAAATGTTTTGTAACATTTTCTATGCGATCTGGGTCACCAACAAAAATTATAGTGTCTGATATATTTTCTGGTTTTAAATTTAAATGGTAAACACTACCATCTGGATTTAATATAAGTTCTGATTCTTTAATAGGCATATTTAAAAGTATAAAGGGAATATTTATTAAGCAAACTTAATCAACTATCATCCGCCAACACGTTTAACATTAAAACCTCTGTCTTTTAGCATCTGCATGATTTTATCTCTATAATCGCCTTGAATAATTATTTTATCATCCTTAAAACTCCCACCAACACTAAGCTTTGTTTTGATTTCTTTAGCTAAAGCTTTAAAATCTGCTGTCGCACCAGTATATCCATCTAAAATAGTGATAGGTTTCCCTTTGCGTTTTTCATACTTACAAAGTATAGGGTCGTCTTGCATCCAAATAGAATCATCAGACTTGTTGGTTGTTTCTGCTGGTTCAGGTGTGTGTTCTGGAAATAAATTTTTAAGTTGATCTTGTAAATCCATGTATTTAGTGTTCTGTAATAGTACTCAGTTTGCAGTTATTCATAATTTTGCAATAACGAATTACTAAGACTGAAGAATATTTACTTTTTTATAAGTCCTAATTCAATTAAACGTTCATTTAAAAACTCTCCAGCAGTAATATCATCAAACTGTTTTGGATTGTTTTGGTCTATACAACCTTCTAAAACATCTAATTTCATGTCACTAACAGGATGCATAAAAAACGGAATAGAATATCTTGAGGTCCCCCAAGATTCTTTAGGTGGATTAACAACACGGTGTATCGTAGACTTTAATTTGTTGTTTGTATGTCTAGATAACATATCTCCAACATTAATCATAAGTTCATCTGGTTCAGCAATGGCATCAATCCATTCGCCTTCATGATTTTGTACTTGTAAACCTCTGCCTTGTGCCCCCATTAAAAGCGTTATCAAATTAATATCACCATGTGCTGCTGCACGAACTGCTTCTTTTGGTTCTTTCTTAATTGGTGGGTAATGAATTGGTCTTAAAATAGAATTTCCATTAAAAATATAATCATCAAAATACGTTTCTTCTAATCTTAAGTGTAATGCTAAAGCTCTTAAAACATATTTTGCTGTTTTTTCAAGCATTCTATAAGTTTCTTTACCAACTTTATTAAATTGAGCTAATTCATTTACTGTAACATTCTCTGGGTATTCTGCCAATAATGCATCATTATTTTCTACGTATTGTCCAAAATGCCAAAATTCTTTTAAATCGCCTTCTTTTTTTCCTTTAGCACTTTCTTTGCCAAAAGAAACATAACCACGTTGCCCTCCAATACCTGGGATTTCGTATTTGCGCTTTGTTTCTGTTGGTAAAGTGAAAAAGTTTTTTACTTCAGTATATAAATTATCAACTAATTCATTATCCAAAAAATGACCTTTAAGAGCTACAAATCCTATCTCTTCGTATGCCTTTCCTATAGCATTAACAAACTGTTGTTTTCTCCCTTCGTCTCCCGAAATAAAATCGCTAAAATCAACGCTTGGTATAATGTTCATCAGTAATATATTTAAATGTGATTCTTACAAATGTACAAAAGATTTTAGTATTTAATCACTACATAAATAAAGGCTTTTTATATTATATTTGGTAAAGATAGATACTATACTTTATGAGTAATTCAGATCAATTTACTGCCTTTAAATATTCAAAAGGTAATCATTCAAAGAAGAAACTAATTCAGCTTTATAAAAATATGCTGAAACCTAGAATGATAGAGAAGAAGATGCTAATTCTATTGAGGCAGGGTAAAATTAGCAAGTGGTTTTCTGGAATTGGACAAGAAGCCATTTCTGTAGGTGTAGCAATGGCACTTGAAAAAGAAGAATATATACTCCCCATGCATAGAAATTTAGGTGTGTTTACTACAAGGGAGGTTCCTTTATATAGATTGTTTTCTCAATGGCAAGGTAAAGCATCTGGGTTTACAAAAGGAAGAGATCGGTCTTTTCATTTTGGAACTCAGGAGTATAAAATAGTAGGGATGATTTCTCATTTAGGACCACAGTTAGGGGTCGCAGATGGTATAGCATTAGCATCAAAATTAAAACGTTTATATACCGTTACGGCTGTTTTTACAGGTGAAGGAGGAACAAGTGAAGGTGATTTTCATGAAGCTTTAAATGTGGCATCTGTATGGCAACTTCCTGTTTTATTTTGTGTTGAAAATAATGGCTACGGTTTATCTACTCCTGCTAAGGAACAATATAATTGTGAAAACATAGCAGATAGAGGTGTAGGTTACGGTATGGAATCTCATATTATTGAAGGTAATAACATTTTAAAGGTTTATGGTGAAGTTTCAAAAATAGCCGAGAGTGTTCGTAATAATCCGCGTCCAGTTTTAATCGAATTTAAAACATTCAGAATGCGAGGTCATGAAGAAGCAAGCGGAACAAAATATGTTCCTCAAGACCTTTTAGACACTTGGAATAAAAAAGATCCTTTATTAAATTTTGAAGTCTTTTTAAAAAACGAATCTATTCTATCAAATGATTTAGAAACTGAAATTAAAGCTGAAATTACAAAAGAAATTAGTGAACATTTATCTATAGCATTTGATGAATCAATAATAGAGTCTACTAAAGCTATTGAGTTAAATGACGTGTATAAAGAGTTTAAATATCAATGTATTAAAGAGGAAGGTATTGAAAAAGAAATAAGATATATTGACGCGCTTTCTGAAGGTTTAAAACAAAGTATGGAAAGGCATGATGATCTTGTTATTATGGGGCAAGATGTTGCTGAATATGGTGGTGTTTTTAAAGTAACTGAAAACTTTGTAGAGTTATTTGGGAAAGACCGTGTTAGAAACACTCCTATTTGTGAATCGGCAATTGTAGAGACAGCGATGGGATTATCTATAGCTAATATGAAATGCGTAATGGAAATGCAATTTGCAGATTTTGCTAGTTCTGGATTTAATCCCATAGTTAATTATTTAGCTAAATCTTTTTATAGATGGAATCAAACAGCAGATGTTGTTATAAGAATGCCATGTGGTGGCGGTGTAACTGCAGGACCTTTTCATTCACAAACTAATGAGGCTTGGTTTACTAAAACACCAGGGTTAAAAGTGGTCTATCCTGCGTTTCCTAAAGATGCAAAAGGATTATTAGCTACTGCCATTAACGACCCTAATCCTGTATTGTTCTTTGAGCATAAAGGTCTTTATAGAAGCATTAGAGAAGATGTTCCCACAAATTATTACACAACACCTTTTGGAGAAGCTTCGGTTTTAAAACAGGGAAACGATGTTACTGTTATTAGTTATGGAGCGGGTGTACATTGGGCATTAGAAACTTTAGATGCGAACCCAGATATTTTGGCAGATATGATTGACCTAAGAACACTTCAGCCTTTAGATGTTGAAACTATATTTATATCTGTTAAAAAAACTGGTAAAGCTATTATTCTTCAAGAAGATTCTTTATTTGGCGGTATAGCTAGTGATATATCTGCACTTATTATGGAGAATTGTTTTGAGTTTTTAGATGCACCAGTAAAACGAGTAGCAAGCCTAGAAACTCCAATACCGTTTGCTAGTCAGTTAGAACAACAGTATTTGCCGAAAGACAGATTTGAAGAAGAATTAAAAGCACTATTGAATTATTAAATTGTTTCATTTTGAATAGAAGAAAATTTATAAAGAAAACAGGGTTAGCATCTGTGGGGGTAATTACCGTTTCGAATATAGTATATGCTAGTTTAATACCTAAAAATTACATCCTTTTAGCATTTCAAGATCCAGATCCGTTCAAATTATTTAGTAAGGACTATGAAATGACGATACTTAATAATAAACCATGGAATATTGAAGCCAAAGCGCATTTATTAGATAATGAGATTACACCTAATAAATTTATGTTTATAAGAAATAATGGATTAATTCCTGAAGATATAGATGTTTCTAAATGGACTTTAATTATTGATGGAGAATCAGTATTGAAGTCAAAAACTTATCCATTGCAAGAGTTAAAAGCGAAATTTAGACACTATACGTATCAATTAACTTTAGAATGTGACGGGAATGGCAGAAGTGAATTTAATCCACCAGCAAAAGGAAATCAATGGCCTATAGGAGCTGTTTCTTGTGCTGAACGATACTATAATCAAAAAATCTTGTTTCCCTTTTTTGTTATTGAGTTTATAACCGGATAAATAGCAAAGTTGTCCATTGATTTTTACAATCTTATTATAAGGTACGAACTCATTGGCTTTAAATCTAGTAAACAAGTGAGATGCCTTAATAATTTTGTCTTTATGGGGAAGAAATACTTTGAAATTATTACGAATCCGAATATAATATCTAATATTTTCACGGTTAAGAAACTCCAACCATTGCTCTCCTACAAACTC
>CALKXS010000158.1 GCA_938003745.1 uncultured Algibacter sp. | reverse complement strand
TAAAGGAACTGATTTTAACATAATCAATGAAAGTATACTATCTAAAATTCAAGATAAATTAAATAATAGACCACGAAAAATTATTGGCTATAAAACTCCTAAAGAAATAATAGAAAATGAACTAAAAATGGTAGCTTAGACTTAAATTAAAATTAGCAACAATTGTTGAGTTAACACATTGAATGCAGCCTTGTTATTAAATTATATTGCTAAGTTAAGTCAAGAGTCTTTTAATATAAAATTATTAAGCGATTAGATATCAACTGTTTATAAACTATACTTATTAACTTTTGTTAATAAAAAAAACCTTGATATAAATATCAAGGCTTCTTTTATTTTGTAGAATTAATAAAAACTTATCTTCTAAGTTCTTTAATTCTTGCTTTTTTACCGGTAAGACCTCTAAAGTAGAAAATTCTAGCTCTACGTACTTTACCACGTTTGTTAACTTCTATCTTTTGTAATGCAGGTAAGTTCACAGGGAAAATACGCTCAACACCAATAGTTCCAGACATTTTTCTAATTGTAAATGTTTCAGCAGAACCACTTCCTCTACGTTGTAAAACAACACCTCTAAAAAACTGAGTTCTTACTTTTTCACCTTCTCTAATTTCGTAAAATACAGTAATTGTATCTCCTGCACTAAATTCAGCAAAATCTTTTTTTGTTACAAATTCGTCTTGAACAAATTTTATTAAAGATTCCATATCTTTATATTTATTTAATTTATTGATTCAGAACAACATTCACGATTTTCGCCAGAGGTTAACCCAAATTTGGCTGCAAAGATACATAAAAAGTTATAAGTTGAAAGTAATAAGTGAAAAGTTTTATGGTGTTCCCTTTCAGGTCAGTCTATCCGCTATATCTTTTGCCGAAAAAGCAAAAGGATGCCGCTTCTATCCTTAACACATTGTCCGCTAAGTAATAGAATTCATTAGGTTTTAGTGATTACGAGGGAAGCATGACCTAGGTAATCTTATAAATAGAAACTAAAAATTAAACAGATTGCCACGTCGCAAAAAAAAGCTTCTCGCAATGACGCTTCTTTTAATCTTCTAATAAATCTGGTCTACGCTCTTTTGTTCTTAAGTAGGCTTGATCTTCACGCCATTTTTCAATTTCTGGTGTGTTTCCTCCAAATAACAATTCTGGAACTTTCATCCCTTTATATTCACGTGGTTTAGTGTAAATAGGTGGTGCTAATAGATTGTCTTGAAAAGAATCTGTTAGTGCAGACGTTTCGTTTCCTAAAACACCAGGTATTAATCTAATTATAGAATCACATAAAACTGCAGCTCCTAATTCGCCACCAGATAGTACATAGTCTCCAATAGATATTTCGCGAGTTATAAAAAGATCGCGCACCCGTTGATCAATTCCTTTATAATGACCACAAAGAATTATGATATTTTCTTTTAATGATAGATGGTTGGCAATACCTTGTTTTAAGGTTTCACCATCTGGCGTCATATATATTATTTCGTCATAGTGACGTTCTGCTTTTAAACCTGTAATACACTTGTCTATAGGTTCTATCATCATTACCATACCAGCACCACCGCCAAATTGCGTATCGTCAATAGATTTGCGTTTATCTGTTGTATAGTCTCTAAGATTATGAAAATGGACTTCAACCAAACCAGCATCAATAGCACGTTTTAAAATTGAAGCTTCAAACGGACTTTTAAGTAATTCTGGTAAAACAGTAATAATATCTATGCGCATTGCTATTCTTTATTTCGTGCAAAGATAATTTAATTGTTTGGGAATTTTAGATTGAATTTTTG
The DNA here is from genome assembly GCA_938003745.1 of uncultured Algibacter sp. Classification (GTDB taxonomy): domain Bacteria; phylum Bacteroidota; class Bacteroidia; order Flavobacteriales; family Flavobacteriaceae; genus Postechiella. The sequence goes on along the minus strand of CALKXS010000158.1, from coordinate 20,822 downwards.
GGAGTATCGTTTAACGGTTTGTTTATAAGAAGTATCTTATTAAAAAACAACTACTTTTCGGACATCAAGATACTTAGGTAATAATAATAGCGGTTCGAGTTTTCACTTAAACCGCTATTACTTATACATTGTGTTGTGTGATGGCTTTTATTTTTCTTTAATCTTGCAGGTTTTGATCCCAAAAAATTCATAAAGTGGACAAAAGCTTATCATACTTGTTGAAACAAAAACAATTGCGAGAACTAATAAAATAATCCCTAATGTTCCTGAGATTGTTCCTGTGAAATAAAGAATACCAACTATTGCAGCAATTATAATTCTTATAATTTTGTCTACCGACCCCATATTCTTTTTCATAATTGAAGATTTTAAATGTTTGTAATATTACAATTCAAAGTTAAATTATCCTTAATAGGTGTGCAGTGACTGTGGTCACCATTTGCTAACAATTTCTATTTCGCCTGATTTTTGTAAAACTTTTCCATCTGTCTCAAGCTTTTTTAATACTCTCGAAATCACTTCACGAGCAGTTCCTAATTCCTTTGCGATTTGGGTATGACTCATTTTGATTGAATTGCCAAAACTTAATTGAGTTTTTTTTTTCAAATGGTTATATAGTCTTTTATCCATTTTGTCTAACAATAAGCTGCCTATTGTGCCTAAAAGCTCTGAATATCTTAGATTAAACTGATTATAGAAAAGTTCGTTGAAATCTGGGTATTCTTTTAGCCAATTAGGTAAATAATTAACGGGTAATAAAAGAACGACTGAATCTTCTTCCGTTTTTGCAAATACTTTACTTGGTGTGTTTTTTAAAGCCGCATAAAATGTCATTACGCAGCTTTGTTTTGACTCGATATAGTAGAGTAATAATTCTTTCTCATCAAATCTAGAATATACTTTGATAAGCCCGTTGATAACAATGGGTAATACTTTTACATATTGTTGTTCCTTTAAAATTTCAGTTCCTTTTGGGAATTTCTCAATGGTCGATTTTTGCAGTATTTTTTCAACTAAATCGGGTTTTAAAAAAGATAATATTCTTTTATCAAACTTCATTTTATGTGTTTTTTGTAAGGTTGCATACAATACAAAGATAAAGTTCCGTTTCAATGAACCTTATTGGTTGTTAAGCGAAGGTAGTTGGAAATTTTTACAAAGCAAGCAGAGTTGTATTAAAAATAAAACACAAAAAAAATCCGCAACATAAACATTACAGATTTTAAAATTATAAAGCAGATGTTTTAATTAAACACCTTTTTGTTTATTTATTTCGTCTTGTAATTGTCTGCGTACTTTTTGCTCGCGCTCTAATGCTGTTTTACGGTGCTCGTCAAATTCTTCTTCAATTTCAGCAAGTGCATGTTTTGCATCTTTAGTTACAGCATTACTATTTTTAAATTTGAATATAAAGAAAAGAAGTAAAGCAAGTAAAGAGCCAATAATACTCCACATTAATACATTATAACTAGCTTTACTCATTTGTAAGCCAAATAAAGCCATATTGTTTTTTTCTGAATTTGTTTGCTCTAGGTTATTTTGAGTATTAGAAAGATTCGATTTTAAATCATTAATTTCTTTTGCTTGTTTATCAACAACAGCTCGTGTATCATTTAAGTTTTTATGTACCGTTTTTAAAGAGTCTAAAGTATGTGCTTTTAATGTGTATAACCATGATTGCTTTACAGCCTCATAAGCTTGCCCGTTGGTTCCTTTAAAGTTTCCTGATTTTCTAAGAACAAATTCGAATTGATTATTAATAGTTCCCTTATCTAAAGAGTATTTAGGGTCTAAAGTTTTGGAAGAGGTTTGAGCAGAAATTGATACCGAAATAAGGAGAAGAAAAGTTAATAAGGCAATGCATTTAATAAATTTCATTTGGGAAACTTTTTAGTATTTGGTTGTTTTGGTTTGACGAAGTTAAAAAATAATGTTTATTCTAAGGCATAATTAGCAAAAAGCCTCATAAAATGAGGCTAATTTTTATAAAGATTTGTTTTTACTTTGGATGTTGCCTATTAATAATAGGTATAGCACTTTATTTTTGCTATATACTTGACTAGTCTTATTACTTGGTGGTTAATTCATATTTATTATCATAGCACATGTAAAGTAATACATTTTTACTATCTTTTCTAACAATTGTAGATTTACTATCATAAATTGAACGCGCCGAACAGCCTACTATATCACTAGAAGCCAACTCGTCACTAAGGTCATATTTCATTTGTTCAACTAAATCACCCTCTAAAGCATATTTTTTAATAATAGTATAGAGGTCAGTAGATAGATACGTATTTTTATTTAGAGTAAATATATAATTTTATGGATATTAAAAGTTAGAGAAGCTATGGATTCAAACGGTAACAATCCCATGGATGGAGATCTTCATGTTGATGAGTTTGTATTAGGAGGACGAGAACAAGAGAAGACTGGCAGAAGCTATGATGTAAAGAAAAAGAAAGCGGTAACGGCGATTCAAAAAAGGATGGAAAAGTGAAGCGTATGTAGGCTATGAAAATAGATGATTTTTCAGCAGAATCCTTACAATACATTTTTGTTAATCACATTAGTCGTCAAGCTAATGTTACGATAGACAAGAGGAGAGGATATGGACCTATTAAAATAGCTTATAATATTACACAAATCCAAAGTAATGGAGGATTGAATTTCAAAGCACTTCATACAATGATACATCAAATTAAATCTTGGATAAGAACAACTTATTGTTGGGTTAGTGATAACAATTTAAACAGGTATTTTAATGAATTCTGTTTTATAATAAATCGCTCTCAAAATAAAGCTACTATATGCAATAAACTTATTGTGAAAATGCTTGAAGCAAACAAAATTAATCAGTCTGAATTGATAAGTAGCTAACTACTGAGTTCTATAATACCATTAAGAGATGTTCCTTTTTCTAATTCTAAATTTAAAATAGCTAATGATCCATTAGTAACTGGAACACGAATAGCATTAGATGTTAGTTTGCCTTCTAAACTAGGTAAATTCTTTGATACGGTTTTACCAGCACCAGTTTCTGTAATAACCATGTTTAAGGCAGCTGCTCTACCACGACGGTATTTGCCATGAAAATTATCTACTAAATTCTGATCGTTAGTATATATGAATGGTTTCTAAATGTCCGCTTTTAACCCCAAAAGAATCTTCCATAACCTTTAAAATAGGGGTGATGGCATTTGTTGTACAGGATGCTGCTGAAAATATATTAACTTTATTTGGATCATGCTCATTATAATTAACACCATAAACTATGTTTGGTATTTCTTTTCCTGGAGCTGTTAGTAAAACTTTATGTACACCTTTCGCTTTTAAATGACGATTCAACGCTTTTTTATCTCTAAATGCCCCAGTGTTATTAATTACTAATGCTTTATTTATACCATACTTTGTATAATTAATACTTTCTGGAGTATTTGCCGAAATAATATTTACTGTTGTACCATTAATAATAAGCGCGCTATTTTCTACATCAATGCTTACTGTATCAGAAAAATCTACATAAATAGAATCATTTCGTAATAAAGAAGCTCTTTTTTCAAGAATTTGAGCACCTATAGCACCGCGTGTAACAATGGCTCTTAAACGTAATTGACTTCCTTTGCCTGTTCTAGTCATTAATTCTCTAGCCACTAAGCGCCCAATAAGACCAAACCCATAAAGTACTACGTCTTTAGGTTCAATATCTCCATTTTCACTGGTGTTTTTATAATTTATTTGCAACAAATGCTGTAGCCTTACTATGAGAATCATCTTCTAAGTGAAATTCGTAAGCTATTTGGTGAAAAAATAAACCTCTTTAATTTTACTTAAAGAGGTTTATAATTATTAACAGATAAATTTTGTATTTATCTAAAATAATAACGCTCTTTTTCTCCGTTTTCGTTAATTAATTCTATTCTTAAAGGTTCTTGTGGTGATTGATTCTTGATAATTTTTTGAGCATCATCAACAGAGTTTATCTTTTGATCATTAATTGATGTAATTATAGATCCTTCTTTAATTCCATTTTTTTTCCAATAATGGGCGTAGTTTTCATTAAGCTGAATAATCTTTATTCCGTTTTTAGCTTTATACTTCTTTAATTCTTTAGCGCTTGCATTTTTTACTTGCCCTACAGTTGGAAGTATAAAGGTTTCTTTTTTCGCTAATTTTACTGAGACTGTTTTGTATTCGTTATTTCTAGAAAAAGTAACATTAACAATATCACCAGGGCGCTTAGCGCTTAGATGTCCTCTTAAATTTGAAAATTTTGAAATTTTAACATTGTCAATTTCTTTAATAATATCTCCTTCTTGTAAACCCGCTTTTTCAGCTCCAGAATCTTCAATAACTTTACTTATATATACACCTTCAATGTCATGTACATTTAATTCTCTTGCTTTTTTGCCTTCCTTTGGTAAAATTTCTATTCCAAGAATACCGTTTTGCACATTACCAAACTCCATAATATCTTCTATTACCTTTTTTGCAATATTACTTGGTACAGCAAAAGAATATCCTATATAAGAACCAGTTTGAGAAGATATAGCGGTATTAATACCTACTAATTCTCCATTCGTATTTACTAAAGCGCCTCCAGAATTTCCTGGATTTACAGCAGCATCTGTCTGAATAAAAGATTGCGAACTATTACCAGATAAATCTCTTGCTTTAGCACTAATAATACCAGCAGTAACAGTCGATGTTAAGTTAAAAGGATTTCCAACAGCCAATACCCATTCACCAATTTTTGCATCATCAGAATTTCCAAAAGTAACAAACGGTAAATCTTCATCAGCTTCAATTTTTAAAAGCGCAATATCTGTTTTTGGGTCAGTACCAATAATTTGAGCAGTATAGATTTTGTTATTGTTTAGAGTAACCGATAACTCTTGAGATTTATCAATTACATGATTGTTTGTAATAATGTAACCATCTTTATTAATAATAACTCCAGAACCTGTTCCCATTTGTGCACGTTGCGATCGTCTTCCATAAAATAAATCCTCAAAAGTAGTTTGTCCAGAGCTTATGGTAATATTTTTTACGTGAACTACTGCATTTACTGTGTTTTCGGCAGCAGTTGTGAAATCTGGTGTTTCATATGCTTTGTAAATAGCATTGGTATTTGTTGTTGGTATAAATGCAGGTTTTGTTTCGGTGGTAGTTACTACAGTTGCTTTATTATCTTCTATAAATAGTTTGTAAGCACCAAGTGTAAAAGCTCCTCCTAATGCAGAAACTAGTACTAATGATAAAATCTTCTTCATCTTTTCAATTGTTTTTATTTATTTATTTCTATCAGTTGTTTGTAACATTCATTTTACAAGTAAAAATTAGTATGTTTTTGCTAAGAATGTTTCTGTTTAAGTTATAATAACGATTAAAATTAATTAATTATTGGATTTTAAATATGCTTTTAACGATTTTTAACGTCAATTTTAACGACCATTTAACAATCGAAAAAACGGTTTAATATTTATATATTTGTGCTTTATTATGCAACAGACTTTTTATAAATACCAAGGAACAGGGAATGACTTTGTGATGATTGATAATCGTCAGCAAACATTCAATAAGAATAACACTAAACAAGTTGCCTTTTTGTGTGACAGACGTTTTGGTGTAGGAGCAGATGGATTAATTTTATTAGAAAATCATGATGAATTAGATTTTAAAATGGTTTACTATAACGCAGATGGGAACGAGAGTACCATGTGTGGTAACGGTGGGCGTTGTCTAGTTGCATTTGCAAGACAATTAGGCGTTATAAAAGATAAAGCGGTTTTTGAAGCTATTGATGGTTTGCATCATGCCGAAATTGAAGGTGATATTGTAAAATTACAAATGCAAGATGTAGATACAGTAGAAAAACATAGAGATTATGTGTTTTTAGATACAGGTTCTCCACATCATGTTCAATTTGAAAATAATATTGAAAGTTTTGATATTAAATCTTTGGGAGCAAAAATTAGATATGGAGCTCCTTATAATCAAGCAGGGAGTAATGTGAATTTTGTAAAGAAAATTACTGACGATGTTTTTGCTTTAAGAACCTATGAAAGAGGCGTAGAAGATGAAACGTTATCTTGTGGCACAGGAGCTACTGCCGTAGCTATTGCTATGAACGCTACGGGGCAAACAACAGAGGAATTAATTAATTTGAATGTTCAAGGAGGTAAATTACAAGTGTCTTTTGATGTTGATGATGGTCAATATTCTAATGTTTGGTTAATAGGGCCTGCAAAACTAGTTTTTGAAGGAGGGATATGATTACACTAAAAGGAGATCATATTTATTTACGTGCTTTGGAACCAGAAGATTTGGATTTTGTTCATTCAATTGAGAATGATGAATCTATTTGGGAAATTAGCAATACACAAACTCCTTATTCTAAATTTTTAATTAAACAGTATTTAGAACATGCTCATAAAGATATCTATGAAGTAAAGCAATTACGCTTGGTGATTTCTAATTATGAGTGTGAAACTCTTGGTTTGATAGATTTGTTTGACTTTGATTTTAAAAATAAAAGAGCAGGTGTAGGTATACTCGTTAAAGACGAAATTAATAGAGGTAAAGGTTTTGGAGAAGAAGCTCTTCAATTATTAATTAATTATAGTTTTTTTCATCTTCAGTTAAATCAATTGTATTGTAATATTTTTGAAGATAATAATGCGAGTCTTAAACTGTTTAAAAGTAAAGGCTTTAAAAGTATCGGTTTAAAAAAAGATTGGAATCTAGTAAACGGATCATATAAAAATGAATATTTATTTCAGCTTATAAATAATTAAATGTATATAAAAAAGATACTTATTACAATAGCGCTTCTAGGTTTAGTTGTTGCTGCCTATTTGGCCTATTTTGTTTATGGTGCTATGTTTAGTCCAAATACAGCCTTTAATAATGATAAGGCATATATTTATGTGAAATCTACAGATACTTATAATGATGTACGTAAGCAGTTAGAGCCACTTTTATTAGATATAGATAAGTTTGATGCTTTAGCTGAACAAAAAAAGTATACAACTCATATTAAGTCTGGTCGATTTGCTATTTCAAAAGGCATGAATAATAAAGATATTATTACTTCAATACGAAGTAAGAACTTGCCCATTAAATTATCTTTTAATAATCAAGAAACACTAGAAAAACTAGCTGGTAGAATTAGTTCTCAAATAGAAGCCGATAGTATATCGTTATTAAAAGCTATGACAAATTCCGCTTTTTTAAAGAAAAATAATTTTACCGAAGCAACACGTTTAGGGATGTATATACCTAATAGTTATGAAGTATTTTGGAATACATCTGCAGAGAAATTTAGAGACCGCATGTTGACAGAGTATAATAAATTCTGGAATGCATCACGATTAGCAAAGTCTAAAAAAATAGGTTTAACTCAAGATAAGGTTATGGCCTTAGCTTCTATAGTTTATGAAGAGTCTAAACAATCTAAAGAACAACCTAAAATAGCTGGAGTTTATATGAATAGAATTAGATTGGCTATGCCACTTCAAGCAGACCCAACTCTAAAATTTGCAGCATATAAATTACCAAAATATAAAAACGCAGTAATAAAACGAGTGCTTAATATTCATAAAGATATAGTGTCTCCATATAATACGTATAAAAATGCAGGATTACCACCAGGACTTATAGCAATGCCTGATATTTCTGCTATTGATGCTGTTTTAAATTATGAAAAGCATAAATACATTTATTTTGCTGCAGATGCTAAGCGTTTTGGTTACCATAAATTTGCTAAAACATTATCTCAGCATAATGTAAATGCTAGAGAATACCATAGGTATTTATCATCTCAAGGAATAAATAAATAGTGAAGAGTGCGAAGTGTAAATATCTAATTCTATTAGTATTTGTAAACTTTCAGTTGTTTTCTCAATCTAAGTTTAACTCCTTTTTAACCTCTAGTGATACATTAAATGTACAGAGAAGGAATACTATAGCTATTTCTGAATCTGCCTTTGTTGGACTAACACTAATTGGATTAAATCAACTTTGGTATGCAGATTTTGATAGATCTAAATTTCACACATTAAATGATAATGATGAATGGCTTCAAATGGATAAGTTGGGGCATGCTTTTACTTCTTATCAAATGGGAAAACATGGTGCTCAATTGTTAAATTGGAGTGGAGTTAGTCAAAAAAATCAATTAATATATGGAGCAACACTAGGCTTTGGTTTTCTAACCGCTGTAGAAATATTAGATGGTTATTCTGAAGAATGGGGTTTTTCTTGGGGAGATATTGCAGCAAATGGAGCAGGGGCTGGACTATATGTTGGACAAGAATTATTATGGAAAGAGCAGCGCATAGCTTTAAAGTATTCTTTTCACCAAACAAAGTATGCTAAACTTCGTCCAGATAAGTTAGGATACGGGGTTTTAGAAGAGGTTTTAAAAGATTATAATGGGCAAACGTATTGGCTAAGTGTTAATATTCATGATTTTTTTAAGGATAGTAAAGCGCCTAAGTGGTTGAACGTAGCTTTTGGTTATGGAGCAACAGGTATGGTTACTGGTTTAAAAGATATTGATAATCAGTTGTTAACAAATATTCCAAGATACAGACAGTATTATTTAAGTTTAGATGTAAATTTGAGTAAGATAAAAACAAAATCTCCCTTTTTACGAACTATTTTTGACATTTTTAATATGATAAAAATACCGTTTCCAACCCTAGAAGTTAGCAAGAAGGGCTCTGCATTTCATCTATTCTACAATTGATTTTGGTAGATAAACGATTAATTTTGATATAATTAAAAATTTATCTAATTTTGCACGCTCAAATTTTCGAGTGCTCTTTAATTAATAGCACAGAAGAAATTTAGAAGACATGACAAAGAATATTGTAGGTTACTCGATTCTTACGCTTTCAATAAGTTTAATATTGATAGCATCGCTTTCATCAAAAGAAGCTATAGATTTAAGTAAGTATTCAACAAAAGGCTTGGTATTGAATTATACAGTGAGTCTTGATGGTGGTATTAAAGATAATACTTTGGCATCTAATGAAGGAAACAATAAGTTTTCTCCTTATTTAGGGAAATCTTTTGTTGGTTTTAAAGAAGCGTTAGCTTTTAAAGAATCTAGGGGTAACTATTTTACCGTTAACACTTATGGGTATTTGGGGAAATACCAGTTTGGAAGAGGAACTTTAAAATTAATAGGTATTAATAATACCGACCAATTTTTAAAGAACCCTAAGCTTCAAGAAAAAGCTTTTATTGCTAATGCACAGAGAAATAAATGGATCTTGCGGCGTGATATTAAGAATTTTGTTGGGAAACACGTAAATGGTGCTATTGTTACAGAATCAGGAATTTTGGCAGCAGCACATTTAGCAGGACCTGGAAGTGTGAAAAAGTATTTAAGAAGCTACGGCTTAGATAATTTTGCAGATGGTTATGGAACTACAGTGCAATATTACATGAAAAAGTTTTCAGGATATGATACTTCGTATTTAAAGCCGAATAAGAGAGCTAAGGCTATAACAATTTAGTTGTTTAGCTTTTATGAATAATAAAAATGGTAGGTCTCTTGTATAGGTCTACCTTTTTTTTGCTCCAATCTTGAGCGCTAAAGGTTTTAATGTATTCTGTAGGTAATGTAATGTCACATGCAACACATATGTTAGTGTTTTTTCCTAAAGTGTTATATAGATCTTCCAGCATTTTATTATTTCTATAGGGCGTTTCTATAAAAATTTGTGATTGATTATGATCAAAAGACAAGCGTTCAAGTCGTTTAATTTCATTTTTGCGCTCTCCTTTGTTAATTGGTAAATAGCCATTAAATGAAAAGCTTTGTCCGTTCATCCCAGAACTCATCATAGCCATTAAAATTGACGAAGGTCCAACTAGAGGAATTACTTTAATGTCTTTTTCATGAGCAAGTTTTACTATGTCTGCTCCAGGGTCTGCAACTCCAGGGCAACCAGCCTCAGATAATAAACCTACATTGATACCTCTTAAACAAGGTTCGAGAAATTCAGGTAAAATACTAGTGTTAGTGAATTTGTTTAAATGAAACATCTCTAGTGTAGATTGAACTTTGTTAGAGCTTATTCTTTTTATAAAACGTCTTGCCGTTTTTTCGTTTTCAACAATATAAGTATCCGTAAGTTCTATTACTTTTTTTACAGACATTGGAAGAACTTCTAAAGGTTCATTGTCTCCTAAAGTTGTTGGGATAAGATATAGTTTGCCTTTTTCTGTGTTCATAATTTGATGTGTAAATTATTGAAAATTAAAAATACTAATTATTTTAATGAAAGAATGTTAGTTTAAAGATGCTGCTATTATTGAGCAGGCTTCATTTAATATTTGATAAACGTTTTCAAAACCATGGTCTCCTCCGTAATGTGGATCTGGTATTTCAAAGTTTTTACTTGGGTGAGTTTCGTTTAAAATTAATTTAACTTTAGATTTTTCAGAATCATTTTTAGCTAAAGCTATAGTATTATTGTAGTTAGATTGATCCATAACGTAAATGAAATCAAAAACTTTAGAATCATCTTTAATAAATTGTCTACCTTTTAAAGTTGAAATATTTATTCCATGCTTATTAGCAACCATTATTGAGCGTGTGCCTGGAGTGCTTCCTATATGATAATTAGCAGTGCCAGCGGAGTCTATTAAGAATTTATTTTTTGGTAATTTTGATTTTAGTATGCCTTCATCAGCTAATGGAGAGCGGCAAATATTACCTAAACAAACCATGAGGATTTTAACCATTGCTAAAAGGTATTTTTAAACAGATAGTTTTTTAGTGATATCTTCAACATATTTTCTAAATTGTTTATCTGTTGAAGATAAATTATCTACCGTTTTACAAGCGTGTAATACAGTAGCGTGATCACGTTTTCCAATTTGAGAACCTATACTGGCTAAAGAAGCTTTGGTTAATTTTTTAGCAAAGAACATTGCTAATTGCCTAGCTTGTACTATATGACGCTTACGTGTTTTAGATTGTAAGGTGTCAACATCCATTTGGAAATAATCTGATACGATTTTTTGAATATAATCAATAGAAACTTCACGTTTGGTGTTTTTAACAAACTTCTCTACAATAAGTTTTGCTAAATCTATAGTAATTTCTTTTTTGTTGAATGATGATTGAGCGATTAAAGAGATAATTGCTCCTTCAAGTTCTCTAACGTTAGATTTGATGCTTTTTGCTACATATTCAATAATATCTTCCGGCATTTCAACACCATCTCTATATAATTTATTTTTTAATATAGATACACGAGTTTCAAAACCTGGGTTTTGTAATTCTGCTGAAAGCCCCCATTTAAAGCGTGATAATAAACGTTGTTCAATATCTTGCATATCAACAGGTGCTTTATCACTAGTCAAAATAACCTGTTTTCCATTTTGGTGTAAATGGTTGAATATATGAAAAAATACATCTTGTGTTCCTGATTTTCCTGAAAGGAATTGAACATCATCAATAATTAAAACATCAATAATTTGATAAAAATGAATAAAGTCATTTCTATTATTCTTTTTTACAGAATCAATATATTGTTGAGTGAATTTCTCTGCGGATATATATAATACTGTTTTTTCTGGGTATTTATCTTTTATGTCAACACCAATAGCGTGAGCCAAATGTGTTTTTCCTAATCCAACACCTCCAAAAATTAATAAAGGATTGAAGGATGTTCCTCCTGGTTTTGATGCTACTGCTAAACCTGCACTTCTTGCTAAACGATTTGAATCTCCTTCTAAGAAATTTTCAAAACTATAATTAGGATTAAGTTGAGACTCAATTTTTACATTTCTAATGCCAGGAATTACAAAAGGATTACGTAATTCTGGATTTTTGTTATTGAAAGGAACGTCAACATTCTGAGCTTTTACAGAAGATCTATTAGAACTAGGTATTTTTTCTGTAAACGGTTGCTTGTTGCCGTACGTGTTTTCCATTTTAATTATGTAAACAAGTTTAGCTTTTTCACCAAGCTCTTTAGTTAAAGATACTTTGAGGATTTTTACATAATGTTCTTCAAGCCACTCATAAAAGAATTTACTAGGAACTTGAATGCTTAAAGCATTGTCAGAAAGCTTTACTGCTACAATGGGTTCAAACCAAGTTTTATAAGCTTGCGGCTGAATATTATCCTTTATGAATTCAAGACAATTATTCCATACCGATTGCGCAGTTGCAGTCATTAATTTAATTTTATGGTTTGTTTATGTAACGGAAATACGATTTTCCATCCCTCAGTAATTCTTGGGCAAATATGTGAACAAAAATCTTAAAAAAAAAATCATTTTCTATTGAATTTCTAGAAATTTTTCACCATGTTTAACTGTTAGCTTGAACTACAAAAAAAATAATAATTATTATGAAATTCGATGAAATACAAATAAGAGTGAGATATGGTGAAACAGATCAAATGGGGGTTGTTTATCATGGGAATTATGCATTATATCTAGAGATGGGGAGAATTGAGTGGTTACGTAAATTAGGTGTGTCTTATAAAAGGATGGAAGAAACAGGAGTTATGTTACCAGTTGTTTCTCTTAATGTAAATTATAAAAAATCAATGTGTTATGATGATATAATTAATGTGAAAACTCAACTAAAAAATGTACCGTCTGCTAAAATAGAATTTGAATATGAAATTACTAATAGTGAGGGTGATATTTTAACCACAGCTAGTACAACTTTAGTATTTATAGATATGAAGACTAATAGGCCTATCAGGGCTCCTAAATATATTTTAGAAGCTATTGAGAAGTTGAATTAAAGCTTCTTTATGCTTATTTCAAATAAGTTGTTGAACGAATTATAGACGGTTTCCGCGTCTTTTTTTCTAACAGATATAATTATTTCACAGCTAATTTCAAGAATTTGGTTTGTGATGCGTAGTTTTTTCTCTTTAACGATGCGCATTACCTTATTCATGTTTTTGTAGGAGAAAGCGATACTGTATTCTATATTGATAGTCTTTTCAATAATATCACAAGCTTCTAGTGTTATTTGTGCGGAGGTTTTGTAAGCGTTTATTAGTCCGCTAACACCAAGTTTTACGCCTCCAAAGTAGCGTACTACTACAATTAATATGTTAGTAATGTCAAATGATTGTATTTGTCCGTAGATAGGCATGCCGGCAGAATTATTTGGTTCTCCGTCGTCATTTGCTCTAAAAGTAATGGTTTCTATCCCTGTTTGGTATGCGTAACACCAATGTCTTGCACTGTGGTGTCTCTTTTTTAGTTGTTCTAATTGTTTTTTTGCATCTTCTTCTGAAGCTATAGGGAGTGCGTAGCCAAAAAACTTACTGTTTTTATCTTTAAATAATGTTTCAGTTGATGGTTTATCTATGGTGTTGTATGTGTCTTTTATCATAATTTACGATAGTGTTACTAAAATTATAGATATTATGGCGATGATGATACCTATCCAGTTTTTAGTATGTAATTTTTCTTTAAAAACGATAAGTCCCATTAATGTTGATAGCATAACTATTGCTACATTATTAATGGTGAATAATGTAGAGCTTTCAAATCCTTCAAATTGAAGTGCTTTAAGTAATAGGTATATAGAGTAATAGTTTACAATACCTAATATAAGACCGCCAATAATACTTTTATAGTTAAAATGGAAACCAGATTTAATTCCTTTGATTATAAGTGTTGTAATTCCTAGGAAACCTGCTATTAAAAATATAGTGGCTGAAAAAATTGGAATTCCATTTTTGGCAACGTAATTTGTTTCTAGATATTTTAGAGTAGTGTCTAAAACTCCAGAGCCCAAAAACAATGTAATTGGAAGCCAAAGCTCTTTCTGTGTGAAATGTGTTGATTTTTCTTTAGCAGAAGTTAAATAGACGGCTATGAGTGCTAAAATAATTCCAATGATTTTTAATAATGAGATGCTTTCATTGTAAGCATACAGTCCGAAAACAATAGGGATTATAACACTCATTTTGCTAGCTACAGAAGCGACAGAAAGTCCGTTACGTTGTGCGGTTAACGCCATGACATTAAAAATGGAAATAAAAAGAAACCCTAAAAATAACGCTCCAAAAAACCATTCTTCATTTATAATAGTATTGATTGATACTGGTGCATCATAGTTAATAATACCAGTGATACAGGCAACAAGGTAATTAATAATTATGGCTTGTAGCGTGTTTATTTTGTATTTGGCGAAACCTTTAAATATTATAAATATTAAAGTAGAAGCAGCAATACTAAGAAGAAGGAATATCAAAATAAGTCGCTTTTAATTTTAAAAAGATCACAAACATCTTCTGTTTTTGGGGTGTTATTCCAAGTGTGTATTTTTAATTGGGCTGCAGCGTCTGTATTTTCTTTTTTGTCATCAATAAAAAGACATTTGTTAGGGATTAGGTTGTTTTGGTTAATAACAAATTCAAAAATGTCTTTATTTGGCTTGCTTAGATTGATTTCATGAGATAAATAAAACTGATCAAAACAATCTTTAAATTCTTCGTAAAAAGATATGTTTTTTTTAATCCATTCGATATGTAAATCGTTTGTGTTACTTAAGAGGATAAGCTTGTATTTTTTTGATTTTTTGATTTCCTTTAAAAAATCTAAACGATGCTTTGGGAAGTCTTTTAAGATAGAATTCCAAGTGTCTATAATGTCTTTTCTTTTTAAATTAGGAAAGTTTTCTAGATAGAATTCAATAAACTCATCGGTAGATATTAAGCCTTGTTCATATAACCCGTTAAAGGCTGTCATTTCTTCAGGGGGCTTATTTGCTTTTAGTATATTGAATGCTTTTTTAGTAAAACCTTCAATATCTAGGTTGATAAATACTTCTCCAAAATCAAATATTATGGTGTTAATCATTAATGTAAATTTTAAGCGTGTCGTTTTTTATATTTTCTTGAAATGATAAAGTTCCTTGTAGTTTAGGAGTTTTAGTTCCGTTTTTAAGCTCAATTAAACTAGAAAATACACGTGCTTCATCCCATAGATTTTCGTTTATGAAAGTTTGAAGTGTTTTTTTTCCGCCTTCAATTATTGTGGAGTTTATGTTTTTTTTAAATAAATGCGAGCAAATTTGTTGTGCTACATTTTTTGAGAAATCTACAGTTTCATTATTTATAATTATTGTTTCTGCTTCATTGTTAAAAACTGAGTGTTTTTTAGGTAATTTATTAGTTTTGTCTATAACAACTCTAATGGGGTTTCTTCCTTTCCAATCTCTTGTGGTTAATGAAGGGTTGTCTTCTGTAACTGTATTTGTGCCAACTAATATTGCTTGTTCTTCATTTCTCCATTTATGAACCAGTTGTCTGGAATTTGTATTGGTAATCCATACAGGTTTTTTCTCGTCTTTAGTTTTTGGAGCTATAAAACCATCCTTAGTTTCGGCCCATTTTAATATAATATAAGGGCGCTGTTTGTTATGAAATGTAAAAAAGCGTTTATGATGATTTTTACATTCTTTTTCTAAAACTCCAGCAGTGATTTGGCAACCTGCTTTTTTTAGTCTCTCTATGCCTTTTCCTGCTACTTTTTCATTATCGTCAATACAGCCGATGACTACATTGGGTATTTTGTGTTTTATTATAAGGTCACTGCATGGGGGGGTTTTTCCGTAATGCGAACATGGTTCCAATGTAACATATAGTGTAGCCTTTTTTAGAGATTCTTTATTAGTAACACTATTTATAGCGTTTACTTCAGCATGATGGCTTCCGTATTTACTTGTGTAACCTTCTCCTATTATTTTATTGTTGATTACAATAACGCAGCCAACCATAGGGTTTGGTTGTGTTGTTCCTAAACCATTTTTAGAAATTTGTAAACATCTATTTATGTAATATTCGTTTGTAGTCAAATTATAGTTTTATTTTTATATTTTCGGTTTGATTGATGTTGTAGGTGTGTGAAAACCCTAGTATCCTGTATTTGATATCTCCAACGTATTGTACTTTTATTTTTTTACTGAATAAACTTCCAATAAGTTTTCCTAAACTTTTATTACTGAAAAGGCTACCTGTTGGGATATTTACTTTTAAAGGAATTGAGAATTCTTTTTTAGCAGGAACATCAAAAACTTTTGTGGAAATTGAAGCTACTTCAGTGTCGTTTACTAAAACTTTTATTTTATCAGCTTTAAGTTGTCCTCCAATGTTATTTGGGTTTATAAAAAAGGCGTCAGCTGTTATTGTGACATATTTAGAGTTGGATTCTAAAAATTTAATGTTTTTTACGTCTGTAAATTCTGGTTTTTTGTTAATTGAGCAGCTAATTAATGTAAGTAATATTGTTAATAAAATTATGATTTGCTTCATTATGATTTTTTAGATTTAATGTATCTTCACTGTTGTAAAATTACTTTTTTAAAGTGAACAAAGATACTATTGTTATTCGAGAAATTAGACCTGAAGATAATGTTCAAATAGAGCAAATTATTAGAGCTTGCTTTCATGAATTTAAAATCCCTTTGGAGGGAACGGCTTGTACTGATGTTGAAACCCCTAAAATGTTTGAAGATTATCAAAACGATAACAATGTGCATTATATCATGGAGTGCAACTTCGATATTTATGGAGGCTGTGGCTTAAAACCTTTAAAAGATTTATGAAGTTAAAGGAAGTTCTCAAGTCGTTTCATGACCAATTAGATATTGTTTATGGGGAAGAGGAAGTTAAAAGTTTTTTTTTTATTTTAATAAGTGCCTATTTTAATGTTTCTAGAATGGATTTAGCATTGAATCCAGATTATAAAGCAGAATATGTTTCTAAACTAGAAGATGCGTTAAAGGCTTTAAAAGCAAATATTCCAATTCAATATATATTAGGTGAAACCGATTTTTTTGGTATGTCATTTAATGTAAATAAAAATGTTTTAATTCCTAGACCAGAAACCGAAGAATTGGTTGAATGGATTATAAATGAGGCGTCTAAAAAGTCTAAGAAAGAATTAAATATACTTGATATTGGTACTGGCAGTGGGTGTATTGCTATTTCACTAGCGAGGAATATTCCAAATGCAAAGATTTATGCTTTAGATGTAAGTGAAGATGCTTTGGAAATAGCTAAAATAAATGCAAAAGGAAACAATGTTAATGTTGAGTTTATTAAAGCTAATATTTTGACTTGTGAATATGAAACAATTTTTGCAGATTTAAAGTTTGATATTATTGTTTCTAATCCTCCTTATGTACGAAATTTAGAAAAGGAACTCATGCAACCTAATGTATTAGAAAACGAACCACATTTAGCGTTATTTGTAGAAGATGATAATCCTTTGATTTTTTATAAATCTATTGCTGATTTTTCTTCTAAGAACTTAATGAAAGATGGGAGTCTGTTTTTTGAGATTAATGAATATCTAGGGGGAGAGATGATACAATTATTAAATAATTCTAATTTTAAAGAAATCCAATTAAAACAGGATTTTTTAAAAAAAGATAGAATGATAAAAGGACAATTACTTAATGGCTAGTATTGAAAATAAAATAAATGAATTAAGAGAAAAGCTTCGTAAGCATAATCATGACTATTATGTTTTAGATAATGCATCAATTTCTGATTATGAGTTTGATGTTAAATTGAAAGAACTTCAAGAATTAGAGAGGAAACATCCAGAATATTATGCTGCCAATTCACCAACGCAGCGTGTGGGAGGTGAGATTACAAAGAATTTTGAAACCATTGTGCATGATCATCGTATGTATTCTTTGGATAATTCGTATTCAAAGGAAGATCTACAAGATTGGGAAACTCGCATAAAAAAGCTAGTAGATGGTGATATTCAATATACATGTGAACTTAAGTACGATGGCGCATCAATAAGTTTAACGTATGAAAATGGTAAGCTAATTAAAGCTGTTACTAGAGGTGATGGTTTTCAAGGGGATAATGTTACGGCTAATATAAAGACGATTAAATCTGTTCCTTTACAATTAAAAGGAGATTATCCTAATAAATTTGATATTAGAGGAGAAATTGTATTGCCTTTTGAAGGATTCGATAAAATGAATGAAGAACGCGTAGCTCTTGGTGAAGAACCTTATAAAAACCCTAGAAATACAGCTTCAGGTAGTTTGAAATTACAAGATAGTGGAGAGGTGGCAAAACGTCCGTTAGAGTGCTTGTTATATAATTTAACAGGAAATAATCTTGGTGTAGAATTTCAATACAATAGTTTAGATAAGGCTAGGTCTTGGGGTTTTAAAGTGCCTAGAGCAGCCAAATTAGTTGATTCTATAGATGGTGTTTTTGAGTTTGTGAATTATTGGGATGTAGAGCGTCATAACTTACCTTTTGAAACTGATGGGATTGTTGTGAAAGTAAATAATTTGCATCAGCAAGAAGAGTTAGGGTATACGTCTAAGGCTCCTAGGTGGGCTATGGCTTATAAGTTTAAGGCTGAACAGGTGTCAACTAAGTTAAAATCAATATCTTATCAAGTAGGGAGAACGGGAGCAATAACGCCAGTGGCAAATTTAGAACCAGTAGAGTTGGCTGGAACTGTTGTTAAAAGAGCTTCTATTCATAATGCAGATCAAATTGAGAAATTTGATATAAGAATTGATGATTATGTGTTTGTTGAAAAAGGTGGTGAAATTATTCCAAAAATTATAGCAGTAGATTTTTCAAGAAGGACAGGTGATTCTGGATCTACAAAATATATAGAACATTGTCCTGAGTGTCATACCGAATTAATTAGGAAGGAGGGTGATGCTAAGCATTTTTGTCCAAATTATAATGGATGTAACCCTCAAATAGTTGGTAGAATACAGCATTATATTTCTCGAAAAGCCATGGATATAGATAGTTTAGGTGGTGAGACTGTGTTATTATTGGTTAATGAAGGGTTGATTAATAATTATTCAGATTTATATGTATTAACAAAAGAGCAAGTTATTCCTTTAGAAAGAATGGCAGAGAAAAGTGCCGATAATTTGATTAATGGTATTGCTCAATCTATTAATATCCCATTTGAACGCGTACTGTATGCTTTAGGTATTAGGTATGTAGGAGAAACAGTCGCTAAGAAATTAGCTAAGCATTACAAAAATATAGATGCAATTATTAATGCGTCTCAAGAAGATTTGGTTAATGTAGATGAAATTGGTGTTAAGATTGCAGAAAGTGTTAAGTTGTTCTTTTCAGAAGAAAAGAATATAGGAATTATAGAGAGACTAAAAGGTTTTGGTGTTCAGTTGCAGGTTTCTTCAGAAAAGTTAGAAAGGCTAACAAGTATTTTAGAAGGAGATGTAATTGTGGTTTCTGGTGTTTTTTATGAAGTGTCAAGAAATGAACTTAAAAAACTTATAGAGGATAACGGTGGGAAAGTAACTAGTTCTATTTCTTCAAAGACAAGTTATATTGTTGCTGGTGATAAAATGGGGCCGAGTAAAAAAGAAAAAGCAGAAAAACTAGGGGTATTATTAATTTCAGAAAGCAAATTCCTTCAAAAAATAACATAATTATATTTTTTACCGATAAAAAGTGTATTTGTAGCGATTAGTGATAGTTTTTTACCTATGTTTGTTGCTTAATCGTTAAAATCTATTATGTTCAAGTCGAAAGTCTTGGTTTCTTTTATAATAATACTATATGTTCTCTTTGCTATTTTTGAGTTTAATGGGAGTAATGGTATTGCATGTCGGTTAGATTGTTTTATTATACCAGTAATTACGCTTTTGTATGTGTTGACTATAAAGAATAGGAATAAGTATTTCACTTTATTTTTATTATTTTATTCGTTTTCAGACTTAGTGGTTTTGTTTTTTGATTTTATTGCTAATTGGGCGGAAACTCCTTGGTTCAGTAATGAGTATTTCATAGGTAATTCACTTTGTGTTTTAGCGTATATTTTTTTATTGGTTAAAATATATAATTCTCTTTGTATATCTCATGTTTGGAAAAACTTTAAAATTCATATCGTTGTTTTATTTATTTTAAATATATATATAATTTATGTTTTACAAATCATAGTGAAGTCTAATGAGATAATGGGGGTTGACAACTATTATTTAGAATTAGTTTATAATATAGTTACGTTCTTTTTGTTATCTATAGCATTGTTAAACTACTTCTACAAGGACAATAAGAAATCATTGTATTTATTTATAGGTGTATTATGTATTGTCTTTTCAGAAGTAATTGATATTGCTTATATATATATAGCGCAAAGGAGTTTGTTAAGTGTTGTTGCAGGAACTTTGTCTTTAACAGCGTTTTATTTTTTCTATCAGCAAGCTCTGCAGTTAGATGATAAAAAAGAAGATTATATATATGGTTGTTAACGATTAACTCGTTTGTTTATTAGTGATATATTTGTTCTGTATAAATATAAAATAAATAAAGCGAGTAGTATAGTTGTTCCAAATAAAAGACCTTCGTCATTATTTATTTATTTTAATACCAAGTGTGGTTAAGTTAAGTGTATGAAAATTGTTATGTCTATAAGACCAATGGCTAAGATGATCCAGTCCAAGCTGTTTTTGTATTAAGAGTAAAATGCTAGTAATAAGTTCTAGGAACCCAATGCCAATTCTACCCAGAGGTTATGGTTTAGCTTTTTCAAATATATAAACATTGTCTAGATAATGTTTTAATTAATTATAACAGCTACAATTATTCTTAAAATTAAAGGTAAATGTTTTTTTATGGTATTTATTTTAAGTACGTTTTTTCTAGATGTAATAAAAAGTTATTGAGTTACACACTTAGTGTCTGTTTTATATTTTCTTGATATATTGGTTTAGCAAGAACCATTCTTTCTATTGTTTTATGAAAAATACTGTTTTTAAATTGAGAACGATTAATCCTAAAGCAAAATTC
>CALKXS010000157.1 GCA_938003745.1 uncultured Algibacter sp. | reverse complement strand
TTTTTATTACTTAGTTCTACAGCTATTACAGCTTTTTTCTTTTTAGAATCGTAACTTCTTCCTTGTTTCCCTTCTTCTTTTCCACCAACGGTAAATTCATCTACATGAACCAATTTTGATAATGGATATTTCTGACTACTTTTCATTGCTTTTCTAAGTTTCTGGATAAAAAACCAAGCGGTACCTTGTCGGATTTCAAAGCGTTTACCCATCTGAATACTTGAGACACTTTTTAAACCCGTGCTCATTTCAAAAACTACACAAAAAGCTTTTTGTAAGCCAAATTTAACCTTGTGAAATAAGGTATTTGCCGTTGAACTTTCCACATGATTACACTTATAGCAATGTTAGCTTGCATTAAAAAAATCAAATCTAAGCGAATAAAACACTCCAAATTCTCTAACCGATTTACACAAAAGAATTTTAAGTAAAAAAATCTACTAAGCGGAATTTAGCTCAATTGCGGAAATCAAAAAAGCTTGTTTGCGGAATGATCACTCATGCAGAATTGAAACACTTTACGGAACCTGAAAACGGAAAGAAATCAATCTCTGAAATTACAGAAAAAATTACAGAAAGGAAAACACAAAAAGAAAGAAAAAAAACAAATGCAAGCTAGCATTGTATAAAAATAATACGTATTTTAGTGCTTAATCAAAAGGTTAGGGAGTGTTTGCTTGCTTCCGATTTTCCTTCGGAAAATCCTCGCACTCAAACTACGCACTATTTTTATACGCGAGCGATATCTATAACCTGATTTCTCACAACCTTTATCATGACCGCATTTTGAACATATAAAACCGCCTGACCATTTTATTTTTGACAAATATGCTTTACATGCTTCATCATTGGGTAGTTCTTTTATAAGGTTTAGTATACTTTGACATTCAAAATTATCCATGTTATTCATTTTAAAGGCTTTAAAATACAGAATTTAAATGACTAACTCAATAAACTTTTATCTCGAAATTGCGAGATTTCAATCTTCATCGAAATAAAAAAGCTGCACTTTTATGATCAGCTTATAATGTAAAAAAATATTTTTATTTGGGTGATAAAAGAATTACTATCTAAACGATGTTACACCAAATTTTTTAGCTTCATGAACTGCATGAGATGCTAATGCTGTTAAATTTGCAATACGAGAATCGTTAGATGGGTGTGTACTTAACATTTCTGGTGGCGCTTCACCTCCACCACTATTAGCTTTCATTCGTTTCCATAACTCTGCTGCTTCTGATGGATTATATCCAGCAATAGCCATCAAGTACAAACCAATTTTATCTGCTTCAGTTTCATGGCTTCTGCTAAAAGGGAGCATTACTCCTACTTGAGAACCAATACCATAATATTGATTAAAAGCATTTTTAGTTTTTTCATCTTTAATCGCAACATTTCCCGCTACAGCTAACCCTTGTTGTACATATGCAGCACTCATACGTTGTTGTCCATGATTCGCTAATGCATGAGCTACTTCGTGTCCCATAATCGCAGCAACTCCAGTTTCTCCTTTTGCAATTGGTAAAATTCCTGTATAAAATACTATTTTACCTCCTGGCATACACCAAGCATTAACTGTTTTATCATTAACTAAGTTATACTCCCACTTATAATCATTTAAATAGCCTTGATGTCCATTTGCATTTAACCAACGTTCTGCAGCAACAGCAATTCGTTGCCCTACACGAGTTATCATTTGCGCATCTTTTGTTCCTGTAATGACTTTGTTTTCGGTTAAAAACTGATCGTATTGTGCAAAAGCACTTGGAAACAATTGTGAATTAGGAACTAATGCCATAGTTTTTTTTCCTGTAAAAGGATTGGTAGCACAAGAACCTACCAACGTAACTACACCAAAAGCTATAACTATATTTTTTATTTTCATCATTATAGGATTTTATAGTTTATAAAAGTACAAAAAACGTATCTTTAATCACAAATAAGACACAGCTCTTTTTTGGAAGTCACATTTAACAGCTCTTAGATTCATGAAATTCAAGGAAATGAAAAAACAGATGCTTATTATTTAAAATAACAAACAATTTTTACGTTTTGATATATTTAAAATCTAATACAAAATACCCACAATACTCATAAACTCTATAAAGCAGATTTTAGAATGGCATCCTCAAAAACTCAAGAGTATTGCCATTGCATTTCTAAACATATCACACCAGAGCTTACTAAGTTAGGTTGCCATGTTGAAAATATTGAATTTAGAGCAAAATATTTATTTGGAATAAATTTTCCAAATCAAGTTAATTTAGATGATATTAAGCAAACTTTAAAAATAAACGATGTTTTCGTGTTTATTCGTGTCAAATACATTGGTATATCTTGTCATTTATATACTACTAAAAAAGATTCTGACAATCTTTTAAAATGTTTAACCGAAGTTTTATAAAAATGGATGAATATATTGACATAGCCAATGAAAAAGGCAAACTTACTGGTCAAACTGAATTAAAATCTGTTATACACAAAAAAGGATTATACCATCATACTGCTCATGTTTGGTTTTATACTAAAGCAGGTAAAATTTTATTGTCGCAACGTTCTGCAAAAAAAGTAATTTGTCCTTTATTATGGGATGTATCGGTTGCTGGACATGTAGACGCTGGTGAAACCATTGAATGTGCTGCCGTTAGAGAAATTAAAGAAGAAATTGGACTAGATATTTCTGAATCCTATTTACACAAAATTGGTGTTTTTAATTGCTTTAAAAGTTATAGCAATGGTATTATTGACAATGAATTTCACAACACTTTCATTTGTGAATTAAAAAAACCTTTATCGTATTTGACACCTCAAAAAGAAGAAGTTGAAGCTTTAAAACTAGTCAATTTTAAAACGTTTAAGACACTTTTAGATACTAGTGATACTAATAGTCATTTTGTGGCTTCTAATCTAGATTATTATATTAAAGTCATTAACCACATCAAAACAAAACTATCATAAATGAATTTACTACTAGGCATTATTGTAAGTATTAAATAACTACAATTTTATAAGATGTATTCAATATAATACTTCCATTTACAAGCGAGACTAATATATTTCATACAATTTATAAAAGTATTTTTTGTAGTTGGTCCTACGGAAAAATTTAGTGAATACATCATTGTTCGCTACTATGCGTAAACCAGTAAAGAATTTTAGAGGTCTGTAGTTAGTTATTTATTAATTCGACTTGATTGATTTTATCATTATTCACCATTTTGATAGTAAGAATATTCTGACTTTGTTTTGAGACCTGTTTATTCTAAAACAGAATTCATTAAAGTATCTATTCAAATTATTGTCGATAACCCAAGAATAAGTTGTTCTTATCCAAGATTTAACTTGATGTATCATTGTTGTATGAAGGGCTGTAACCGCCTTCTTTTTCTTGACATTATAGCTTCTGCCTACTTTTGTTTCTTCTCTGCCTCTTAAAACAAATTTGT
>CALKXS010000156.1 GCA_938003745.1 uncultured Algibacter sp. | reverse complement strand
CTCATAATCAGGTGGTCCATGGTTCGAGTCCATGTGGGAACACTTTTAGAATCAAGCACTTACAATTTACCGTAGGTGCTTTTTTATTTTGCCTGCAACATATCGGCAACAATTTGTAAATTTGAGATATGGAGAACTTTCAATCTACAGCAATTCTAAATCTTCAAAATTTTCTACATAGCACTAATATAGAACGTCTAATAAAAAGGTTTATTAAAAAGCATGTTGGTGAAGAAGAACAGCCGTTGAATATTGATTCCTCAAAAGGAATAATTAGTTATTATAGTGCTATTAATGATGAAGTTTTAGAAACGAAATTTAAAACTGAGTTAAAAGAGTTGCTCTGGAAAATCACAAATGATATTAAATCTGAAATTGATTTGTCAAATACAAAGCTGACAAATAAAGAAAGAATAAAATTTTGGAATAACATTATAAAATCATTCGACTATATAGAAGAAATGCATTATGATGTTATTTCTACTTTTCCGATTTGTTTAAAACCTTCAGAAGAAATTAAGGAATACTTAGAAGCAAAATATAGATTTAATCAAAAAACTCAATTTGATGGAAGCAATTATTTCAAGTTAAAACCTAAATACGAAGAGAAAGATTTAAAAAGTATATTTAATTTTATAACTGTTCAAGGGCATTTAGATGATGAGCTATTCAGTTTTGAAGACTTTCAATCTGTGCTATTCGATATGGAAACAGATGTTAAAATCGTATTTAATTGTAAAACACAAATTTTTGTTTGTTTACTTCAAGAGCTTTCAAGGTTGTTTTTTGATTTTACAGCTAAAAGACTTTCAGAATCAGGTAGATTCCTTACCAAAAGCAGTATTAATATTTCTGGATCTAACTTTAATACTACTGCAAGCAGAATTAAAACTTTATCTAATACAGATATTGATAAAATAAGAAAATTCTTTTCAGAGAACTACCATTAAATATCACCTTACACTTTTCCTTACACACATCTTACATAATCGCCTTCCAATTTTTTATATGTTCTAAAATTGCACTTCGAACAGATACCCAAATTGAATGAGCTCAGGGTATCACAAAACAAAGAAAGATGGAAAATACAGAGAATGTAGAAAATCTTCAAAGAGCACAATTAATTGCTCACAAGGAGATACTGAGTTTTAAAGAAGCACTAATTTACTTAGATGTAAACAAATCCACTTTATACAAATTAACACACAAGAAAGCTATAGAGTTTGCTAAACCAAATGGAGGTAAAATCTATTTCAAGAAGTCAGATTTGGATAATTGGATGTTACAAAGTAAACCAGAAGGCGAAAGAGTTTTAGAAGAAGATGTTTTTAATCATTTAAAAAGGAATGGTCATGGAAAGAAGACTAATTAAGCAAAATATTTATAACAGATTTCCAGAAGACCTGAGAAAATTAACTGAGCATTTTGATAGTAGAGAAAAAGATATAGTCCTATTATCAAGCCTAGATGTTTTGAGTAATTGTTTGCCAAATTTTTATGGCATCTATGACGGAGACATTATGTATCCTCATTTATATCTAATGGTCATCGCACCAGCAGCATCAGGGAAAGGTGTTATGAATTATTCAAGATTGTTAATTGAACCTATTCACGATAGAATATTTAGCGAAAGTAAAAGTGCATACTTGAAGTGTGAAAAGAAGCGCAAAAAAAATGATACAGAACAATGTCCTGACGTTAAAGTGAAAATTTTACCAGCTAATATTAGTAGTGCAGAAATGCATTCGTTTTTAGATTCAAGTGAACATGGTTTACTTATTATGGAATCCGAAGCCGATACAATGAGTAATATGTTAAAAAACGATTGGAGCAATTATTCCGATGTTTTGAGAAAAGCATTTCATCATGAGCCAGTATCTATAAGTAGAAAAACGGAGAAAGTGTTTGTAGATATTAAAGAACCAAAGTTATCTATGGTAATTAGTGGTACACCAGACCAATTGAAGCCATTGATTAAGTCTAGAGAAAACGGTTTGTTTTCAAGGTTTATGATTTACAACTTTGATGAAATAACAGATTTTAAAGATGTATTCGCTGCAAAAACTAGAAACAACAAAGCAGTATTTGAGGCTGTTGGTCAAGATGTATTCAATTTATATGGTGAATTAGCAAAACTTGAAAAGCCGATTGAGTTCTGTTTCACAGACCAACAAAAAGAGAAGTTTTTAAAGATTATAAGACCTATAAGAACCGATATTGTGAATAACCATTCCCAAGCGTTTATTTCTAATTTACACAGGCATGGGTTAATTCTCTTTAGAATTGCAATGATTTTGACAGTATTAAGAAATAAAGAAAGTGTTATTACAGATGAGAAACTATATTGTTCAGATAATGACTTTTTAGTTGCTTCACAATTAATGAAAACATTATTAAGGCATTGTCAGTTTACTTTCAATTCTATTGAAACAGGAGATTTGTCAATACAAGATGAAAAAATCCTGGATGACCTAAAATCAACTTTCACAAGGCAAGAAGCTATTAATATTGGTGTTAAGTACAACATACCTGCAAGAACAATAGATGATAAATTAGCCCAATGGAAAAAGCGGAAATACATTTTTAAGCATAGTAGAGGTAAGTACAAAAAACGAATGTAAGTATGTAATTACTGCAACTACTGTAATAACTGCCTCTATTCTGAGGCAGTTTATTTCAAATTAAAAAACAAAAAAATTATGATAAGAGCAACAATTAAGTTGATGCTTGATGGGAAACCTATGGCTAATGGTAAGCATGCGGTTTATATGCGAATACTTAAAGACAGAAAGCAGAAGAAAATTAGTTTAGGGTTATACTGCAATAAAAATCACTTTGCAAACGAATTATTCACCAAGCACCATCCAAATTACCAAACAGAAAACCAAATGTTATTAAAACTTAAAGCTAGAGCTTTAGAAATTATCAGATTATTCAAGTTAAACCAACAAGATTTCAATTTAGATGAATTTGAAGATGAGTTTAGAACAACAAAAAGAGAAAAGGAAGTATGTATCATAGATTTCTTTAATGAAATAATTGATGAAAAAGTAAGAACAGGAAATATTAGCACAGCTGACACCTACAAAGACACCAGAGATTCAATAATTAAATTCAAAGATAAAGACCTTAAATTCAGTAGTATTACAGTTTTATTCTTGGAAAAATACGAGTTGTTTTTAAGAGAAAGAGGAAGTAAAGGCGGTGGTGTCAAGTTTAAAATGAGAACGCTCAAGGCTTTGTATAACAAAGCAAGAAAACGGAAGTTTATACCAAAAGAGCCTTATCCTTTTGAAGACTATAAATTTTCTAAGTTTAAATCTGAAGCTAGAAAGATTGCATTAACGATTGAAGAGTTCAAAAAGATTAAAAACCTAAAGGTATCTGAACACCCACTATTATTAGAAGCCTATAATTATTTTATGTTTTCTGTTTATTGTCGAGGTATGAATTTCCATGATATGATGCTTTTAAAATGGTCAGACATAAGGAATAATCGCATCTATTACACAAGGTCAAAAACAAAACGTCAAATAAACCTGGAGGTTATAGAGCCTGTCCAACAGATATTGGATTTTTATAAGGCTCAAAAGAGACCTACAAACTATGTGTTTCCAATTTTATTGAGTGAAAATTTAACACCACAACAAATAGCAAATAGAAAGCATAAAGTATTACGAAGATATAATACTAGACTAAAGGAAATAGCTAGAATAGTAGGTGTAAATAAGAAACCAACATCTTATGTAGCTAGACATACTTTTGCAACTATTTTGAAAATGGTAGGAACACCTATTGAGAAAATTTGTGAAATGATGGGTCATGGTGATGTTTCCATTACGATAGCTATTTAAAAGAGTTTTCAAATGAAGATTTAGATAAAGAAAACAGAAAGTTTTTGGATTTGTAATCTTCACTATAATCAGTTTACTAAAGGTTAATTTCAGTTTGAGATTAACCTTTTTTCATGTCAAATATTAAACAATTCATATAAATATTAACAATTAAACATTTTATTATGCAGTTAAGAAAATCAGAACGTAAAAAAGCTAAAATCAAATTAGCATTACAAGGTAGTGCTGGAAGCGGTAAAACATATTCAAGTTTACTTCTAGCAAAAGGATTAACTAATGGAGATTTTTCAAAAGTAGCCATTATCGATACAGAAATATGGAAGTAGTGATTTGTATGCTCATCTTGGAGATTACAATGTCCTTTCATTAGCACCACCATTTACACCAGAAAAGTATGTACAGGCTATAGAAGTGTGTGAAAAAGCCAACATTGAAGTTATAATCATTGATAGTATGAGCCACTGTTGGGAATATTTGTTGGATTACCATTCTAAAATGGCTGGTAACAGCTTTACCAATTGGGCAAAAATTAAGCCCTTAGAAAAAGTGTTTTTAAATAAAATACTGCAATCACCAACTCATATCATTGCTACTATGCGTACTAAACAAGATTATGTACTTCAGCAAAAAGATGGAAAGTTTATACCAGAAAAAGTAGGTCTAAAATCCATTTCTCGTGATGGTACAGATTATGAATTTACATTGGTTTTTGATGTTGATATAAAGCATTTCGCTTCAAGTTCAAAAGATAGAACAGGCTTGTTTATGGGAAAACCAGAGTTTATGATTAATGCAGCTACTGGAAAGAAAATTCTAGATTGGTGTAATAATGGAACAAGCTTAGAAGAGGTTAGAAATCAAATTAAGGAATGTAATGATATTGAACAGTTAAGGTTACTCTACAAACAGTATTATTCTATGAAAGATTTGGAGGAAGACTTCAAACAGCAAAAGGAAACTATCCTAGCAAAAAAACAATTGTTAAACCCTCAAAACATAAGTAGCAATGGAATTAGTACAAGTCAACAACAGTAAACCTAAAGCTGAGAATAATAGCAGCTTAATTATTCCTGAAGGTACAGTACAAACTGTAGAAATAGAAAGTAGTATAAATCGGCAATCACAGTTTAAACAGAACCCATTTATAGAGGCTAACACTAAGGAAGTTAGCCTTTCCACCTTAAAACATGACTGTATAATACCAGTTTTTAGTAAGGATAACGAAAAGACTTTAGCACATCAGGAGTTTATAGAGATAGCTCAAGACTGTGTTGGCAGGGTGTTTTCTCATCATGTAATAGAGGTGCCAGAAGTAAGGGTTTCGCATCAAATTAAAGGCAGAACAGCTGATGCTATATATAAGCCAGTAAAAGAGCTTTTAGACCATGAGAAAACTCAATACTTTGAAAGGATGGCGTTTATCATTAGAATACCATCTATTACAGAAAACATAAATGGTAATGATGTGTCATTAACTGTAGGTGGAGTTAGAGCCTATAATCAGGAGAACCTTTATAACAAGAAAACTTATGAGAAATTTAAGTTTTTTGTAGGTTTTCAAAATATGTTGTGTTGTAACTTATGTATTTCAACAGATGGTTATCAAGATGAAATGAGAGTAGGTAATTATACTGAATTACAGTCTAAAATCATGGACTTACTAGAGAGTTATAATGCTCAATCTCATCTACATGAAATGAAGCAGTTATCAGAACAATATTTAACTGAACAACAGTTTGCTCAGCTTATTGGAAGAGCAAGATTATATAATTACTTACCAAAGGAGAATAAATCTCAAATTCCAGAATTGTTACTCAATGATGGGCAGATTTCTGCAGTAGCCAAAGACTATTATTTAGATGATAGCTTTTGTAGAAATGACAATGGAGACATCAACCTTTGGAAGGTATATAATCTCTTTACAGGAGCTAATAAGAGTTCTTATATAGACTCTTTTCTATCAAGAAATGTCAATGTCTTTGATTTTACAAAAGGCTTGACTAATGCCATCAATGGAGATTCTAACCACCATTGGTTTTTGAGTTGAGTGATGCCCAACTTCTTGAATTAGAAGTTGGGTTTTAAAATTCCTTCACTATCATTATGCTAACTAACTAATCATAGGTCTTTCACAAAGTTAAAATAAATAATACCTCAAAATAATGAGGTGTCTAGCAATTTTCAATTTTGTAAATTGAAGTTAAATAATCAATTCATCAAAAAACAACTTTTTAAGACTCTTCTATTAGTTTCTTGATTTGAACATTTACAAGTTTTCCAAAAGTTCTACTAACTTTATACATTTCATCTCTTACTTGATGTTTGGGTTTGTAAATAAGTTTCCCCGTGTCATTAATAGGTGATACCATATCATTTGCAGCGAAAATGTCATCTACCTCAGCGATGGTGTAGTTTTTTTGCAATACTGCTTTAATAGCTATATAATTGGCACTATAATCTATTTTAAATTTTATTATTTGCCATTTTGCTGTACTAACACCATTGCTATTAGCTGCAAGTTTATCAATATAATTATTTACAAATGTTTCAACTTCATTTTCAACCCCCATTTTTTGCATAAATAAATCATATTTATCTTGAGACAATATTGTTGAAGTAATTAACAAAGTGATAACTAAAGTTATTGTTTTCATGTTTTTATATGTTTTGACTTTTTATTTTTATCAGGTTTATTTATATTTAAAATGAAAATATGGTTCTGTAATAAATTCATAAGTACCTATAAATCCTTTATAATGCAAATCGTAATTATTAAATATATCAATTATAAATTCTGTTTGATTTTCTTTTAAAAGGGTTTTTTCTAAAAAAAACAATATATCCTTTTTTGGATTACTAGATATTTTACCTAAACACATATAACTTTGTAAAAACCAATGAGTAATTTCTCTTGGATGAACTTCTTCTAGCTTTATGGCAATTTGATAAATACTATAATAAATTAGTCCAATTTCATTTTTTTGGATTGCTAATAAATTTAAATCATTACTTGATATTTCATTTTTAAAAGCAAAAGGTAAAAAGAAATATCTAAGATAATTAATATATTTATACTTAGGATTATCTTTATTGAACCCCTCTTCTAACGAAGATTTAAAATCTTTGCCAATTTGTTTCTTTTCAAAATCTTTTAAAATATTATATTTTTCAAATCTTTTATTATTAGCATTGTTTAATTTATCTAATTGTAGCTTATTCATTATTATTAAAAATTATTATACTTACGGTAAAAACCATATAGCGTCAGTAGCATTTTAAATATAACCTGCATTTTGTAAATATTCAACTTCTCTTCCGTAAAAGGACTTTATACCCTCGTCTAGTAAGTTAGATTCAGGAATAATATCCCCGCTAGAATTTATAAAATTCCCCAATGGATCTTGTTTATATAAATTAGTATTATCAAAAGGGTTAGAAATACTTCTAATAATATCCTCTCTTGCAATAGCATCATCCAACCATCCTTTATTAAATAAATCCCATATTTCATTGTCGGACATTCCCGTTATATCCTCGGCAATATCTAAAGCATTAATCCCACCAATATTATCTCCTGATTTAGAAAGACCATTTTCAATTATTTGTTTAGTTCCTCCAGAATCTACGAGATCATTCCATTTTCCAATAATTGTTGTTGTTTTGTTTGGAGTTGCAACAATATCCCCTCCAAAACCTAAATATTTGAATTTTTTAACCCCATCAACTAATTCAAATAGAACTTTTCCTGTACCATCTATTATACTGGGTACACCATTAATCGTTCTAAATTTATTTCCTAAGGCAATTGCACCGTCAATCTTCCTAATAGCATTTAAAGCTGTGGCACTAAACTGCCCTGTTTTTAAAAGAGCTTTGGCTTCTGCAACCCCAAAAAAAGCGCCAATAATTTCAAAAACAAGTTTACCGTGTTGGTAACCTCCCTCGGTAAGTGTTTTATCCAAAGCAACTTGGTCGAACCAATCACCCATTTCCTTTTTAATGGTTGCTAAAATTTGGGCTTGCTTCTCAGCATCATTAATAAGGTCTACTAGTGCCTTTACTGTTTGGTATTGCTCTACACGTCGTTGTACTTCGCCATCAAAATTAACTAATAAGTTAGTCATAAAGCCTTGTAGCGTATTGCTTTGTTGAAATTTAACCAATGTGTAAGCTAAATCAACAGTCTCGACAAGACCATCACCTATACCGGCTAAAAGACCAGTAGCATAATAAGAATCTGGACTTAATAAGTTTCTAAATCTCCATGGGTGATCTTCTTCAAAAAAACTATTATCAAAGCTTTCAAAGTCGTTATTTTCTTCAAATCTATTATTACATATATACTCATAATTACAATTATCAATTTTTACTTCGTAATAATTAGCACTAAGTTGTAATAAAATATTACTTATAACCCATTGATTGAAATCTGCAACTGCTTGCGAAGTAATTGAATTATTGTTATTTTGTGTTTGGACATCAGTAGGGTTTAAAGGAGTACTCCCTGCATTGCCAGCATTATATTGAGCCACTATGCCGTTTAGGGTAGTCGTTGGAAGATTACTTATAGTAAAGTTAATAGGAGCAACAGTTACTTTAATCCCTTGTACTTTTGTAGGGATATCAGCTGGTAAGCTAGCTGAGAACTTCACTTTCTTTGGAAGGTTAAACTCTAATGCTAAATCATCGTTTATTTGATCTATTTCTTCTGGCGTATAATTGTTGTCGCCACCACAATCACCATCACAAAGGCAGGGGTCATAATTGGTGTCACAATCATCATCCGAAGTGAAATCATCATTTGACGTATTATCATTTTCGTTATTATTATTATCACACCAAACGGGGTCACACGCGCACTCCCAACATTCATCATTGTTATCATTAGTAGCAGTCACTACTATTTCATCATCTTGCAAAGTAGCATTAGCAAAATCTTGTTCAAATTCATCATAGAAACCATCACCATTAAGATCATCTTCCCAACTATAACCATCATCCCATTCGTCTATATCCTGAGCATTTACATCATTTGTTCCAATAAAAAAGAACAATCCTAAAAATAAAAGTAATACAGTGTTTTTTTTCATTGTTAATTATCTTTAATTATCATTCGGGTGTGCAATTTGTCTCCTGCCTGTATTCTTACAACATATAAGCCTTCAGGCAATCCTTGATCTACAGGAATGGAATAAGTGTAATTTCCTGCTTTTTGCTCTGTGATAGGGAGTATTTCTATTTTATTAGTACCATTTAAGCTTATTAACTCTACATAAACCTGAGCATCAGTTTCTAATTGGTATTGAACAGTTAGACGCTCATTAAATGGTACAGGGTATAATTTTATAAATTGGTCTTCTTGTGCTGCCAAAGCTAATATAGCTTCTTCATCTAAACTACGTTCTGTTCCTTCTGGCTTTAACACCAAACTCATAGGTTTTCCATATTCTGTCCATTCAGGTATATAGGTATCTAAATACCCAATAAGATAGTTTACAGCTTGGTATTTATATTTTTTTTGTAAACTCGCAGAAAACAGGTTATAATCCAATGATAGTTTATTAGGTTGTTCAGGATATAGTCTATTTAGAGTCAATATTTGGGTAAGGTCTTCTAGATACAGGGTTTCGTCTTGCCAAATAGCATTAGAACTTAACTCTTGGTTCTCTAACTGGCTATTTACTTGTATAATCTCAGTTTCTTCATCAACTTCAATTGTTATCGTAATAGGCATAACTCGTTCTATATGTTTTCCTGACCAATCATATTGTACCAACTTCCCTTTCCATGCCCCTTTTATATCTTTCAATTCTAGAACTTCTTCGGGATAATATTCCAATTCATTTTGTGTTTCTTCAACAACTTCAGGCACTATAGGGTTAGATTCTGGGTCAGTAGTATTTAAATTTTCTTGGGTTTTAGCATTTAAGTTTGCTTTTTGTTCCGCTCTAATATAGTTTACTAAGGTTCTACTGTTTATGATGTGATTATCTAAAAGGATTTCTAAAGCTTTTGCTTCATTGGCTGGAACACCATACCCTAAATAATAACAAAGCCCTAAAAAATGCTGTGCCATAGGATCGATACTTCGTTCAAACCAATACACTGCTTTTGAGTAGTCTTGCTCCACACCAAAACCTTTATAATACATATAACCCAAAGCATAAGCTGCTTTTTGGCTACCGCTAGTACTTCCTTTTTCAAACCATTCAACAGCTTTGTTAAAATCAATTTCACATCCTAAGCCATACTTATATAGTCTTCCCAAGTTATATTGCGCATTAGAGTTCCCTTTGTTTGCAGATTTTGAAATAAAGGAAAATGCCTTTTCTATATCTTTTTCTACACCTAAGCCTTTAATATAAAACATCCCTATATAATTTTCAGCTTCAGTATTACCCTGAAGTGCACAGGGTTCAATTAAACTAAAAAGCATAGTTTTGTCTCCAAACGGTGTTGGATTTTTTAATAGTTTTTGTGTTTTTTTTAATTTTTCCTCACAAGATTCCTGTGCTTGGGAACTATATACGGCAATACAAAAAAGAAAAATGAATAATATATATTTGTTCATAATGTCTATTTTTTTATAATAAGTCATTAGTTAGTTTGTAAAGTTTTTAAAAAGTATTTTTTTGAATTACCACTCATATTTTCCATCTCCTTTTTTCTTGGAATTGTCAATATCTATACCGTAGCTTACCATCAATGTTTTGTATTCTTTTTCAAAATAAAACTGTAAAACACTTAGTTTCTGTTTTAACTTTTTCTTGTTGTATTTGTAGTAGTACGTATTTAATAATTTATTGTAGTAGTAAGCTCTTATTTTTATTAAAACTTCTTTTCTTTGCTCTACAGTAAGAGCATGATGTTTAAGAATTTGTTTTTTTGCGTCTTTTTTCGCTTTTGGTTTCAGCTCATTGCCAAGTAATTGAGAGTATTCTTTTATGGTAATAAGTCCAGTAACCGCTTTTTGAAATTCTTTTTTTTGAATATCCGTAATTAGGCATAATTATAAAAAAGACTTATTTTAGATAAAAAAATAAGGATGAATATTTTCAGTTTTACAGCCCATTTTGATAGTGAGGAGTCCTGTCGTAATCACTTTAAGGCAGAGCGAGATAAAA
>CALKXS010000155.1 GCA_938003745.1 uncultured Algibacter sp. | reverse complement strand
AAGCTATGGATTTTATGGATAAGGTAATTCATAGAAAAGGAGCTATCATAGAAACCGTAAATGATGTGCTTAAAAATACATGCCAAATAGAGCATTCTAGACATAGATCTTTTGATAATTTTATAACTAATATGGTATCTGGGTTAATTGCATATTCCTTTTACCTAAAAACCATCTATTAGAATACCTAAGATGCTACCCAATAAAGCTATTGCTTAGGTCGAACTCATGTTAAATAATAACAAAGAATTTAGTTTTCATTCCACTAGATTAATTAGTGTTAAAATGTATATCTAATTTCAAGTTCTAATGAAGTTTACTAGACCAATCGCTATTTAATTCGGAAAGTAATTGTTTTTAGATTTTTTTACAGGTTTAGATTAAGTAGTTCGTCTAAATAATTCCTAGTGTTTGATAGTCTTGGTATTTTGTGTTGACCTCCAAGTTTGTCATTTTTCTTTAGCCAATCATGAAATAAATTTTCTCTAGCAATACGTATAGTTGGTTTATTGAGTGTAATGTTGTTATAACGCTTTGCTTCATAGTCAGAATTTAAAGCTTTAAGTGCATTATCAAATAATTCATTGAAATAATGAATATTATCAGGAGGTGTTTTGAATTCTATAAGCCACTCATGTGCTCCTTTTTCTTTTCCTATCATAAAAATAGGAGCAGCGGTGTAATCTACAATTTCGGCTTTGGTGCGCTTACAAACTTTTTTGAGTGCATTTTCCGCATTTTCAATTATTAGTTCTTCTCCAAAAACATTAATATGATGCCTTGTTCTTCCAGAAATTTTTATTCGGTATGGACTTAAGGATGTAAATCTTACGGTGTCTCCAACTTTGTAACGCCACAAACCCGCATTGGTTGTTATAATTACAGCGTAATTTTGATGTAGTTTAACGCTACTTAATGGAATTGCTTTTTCTTCCGAAGTAGCATAAATATTCATAGGTATAAATTCGTAAAAAACACCATAGTCTAGCATTAATAGCAACTCACTAGAATTATTTCGATCTTGAATGGCAAAAAAACCTTCAGATGCATTATAGGTTTCGTAATACTTAAAATTGTTTTGAGTTAGTATTTTTTTGTATTGATCTTTATAAGGTGTAAAACTTACGCCACCGTGGAAATAGACTTCTAAATTGGGCCAAATTTCATGCAAGTGTTGTTTTCCTGTGGTTTCTAATACGTTGTTTAATAATACAAGCATCCATGATGGTACGCCAGCTAAACTTGTTACATTTTCATTTATGGTTTCGTCTACTATAGCTTGTATTTTATGCTCCCAATCGCTCATTAAAGAGACTTTACTACCAGGCGTGCTACTATACTCAGCCCAAAATGGCATATTGTCAATTAAGATAGCAGATAAATCTCCAAATACAGTACCGTTTTCTTTGTAAAGTTCTTTACTACCTCCAAGCCGTAAACTCTTTCCTGTAAATAATTGAGAATCTTCATTATTATTAAGATACATACAGAGTAAATCTTTACTAGCTGCATAATGACAATCTTCTAGCGAATCTGAACTTACTGGAATAAATTTGCTTTTAGAATTTGTTGTTCCGCTAGATTTTGCAAACCATTTTATTGGAGTAGGCCAAAATATATTAGATTCTCCTCGTCGTGATCTTTCGATAATATCTTGCCAACCTTCGTAGTTTTTTATAGGAACACGTTCTGCGAAGGCTTCGTAATTTTTAATCGAAGCAAAATCATATTGTTTGCCAACCTCTGTGTCTTTTGCAATGTCAATAAGGTTTAATAGTAATTCATTTTGTACTTCATTAGGGTATTTAATAAACAATTCTATTTGATGAAATCGTTTTTTTAAGAACCAAGAAGCAATTGAATTTACTATAGGTATTGGCATATTTATTATATCTTTAAAGTTTTAAAAATAAGACTTTTTTTTATGAATTACCAAGGTGTTTTAACAAAAATGGAAACAGAGTTTTCGCAACCTATTCAGTATTATTTAGTGTTTGAAAACGATTTTATAAACATGAATCAATTGTTAAATAAAAACATAACCATCCAATTTGTTAAATATCAGTGCTTAAACTGTGGTTTGAATGAGCCAATTTATAGACAAGGTTTTGATAAACAGTGTTTTTTTGAAGTGCCACAAGCAGCAGATTGGATTATGCGACCAGAATTAAGTAAGGCGCACATAGGTGTTGAAGATCGTGATTTAGAATTTGAAAAGCGTGCCCAATTACAACCTCACATAGTTTATTTGGCAAATTCTAGTAATGTAAAAGTTGGAGTAACTAGAAAAGGACAAGTACCAACGCGTTGGATAGACCAAGGAGCACATGAAGCTATTGAAATTGTTGAAGTGCCAAATAGGTACCTTGCTGGTGTTACAGAGGTTGCTTTAAAAGACTATGTCGCAGATAAAACTAACTGGAGAAAAATGCTTAAAAATGATATTGAAGATGTAAGTTTAATAGAATGGAGGGAACGTTTAAAGCAATATATACCAGGTGAAGCTAAAGCATATTTTATAGAAGATAATGAAGAAACACAATTAGAGTTTCCTGTTTATAGATATCCAGAAAAACCTAAAAGCTTAAATTTAAAAAAGACATTAGAGTATTCTGGAAAATTAGTAGGTGTCAAAGGACAGTATTTAATTTTTGAAGATGACACTGTATTTAATGTTAGAGCAAATGAAGGGCTTGTAGTAAAAATTACTATAGATTAATTAATGTTCTTAAAATAGAATATATAAAAAAACCATTTACTAGTTTGTAAATGGTTTTTTTATATATTGTAGAGTTATTAAAGGCTAAATGTCTTCTTGATCTCTTAAATTTTGGATGTAAGCCGCTTTTTGAACTAAACGACGCCTTTTAATAGAAGGTTTTGTGAAAAACTGTCCTTCTCTTAAGTTTTGCATTACTTTAATATTACGGTGTTTACGTTTGTAACGTTTTAAAGCACGTTCGATATTTTCGCCGTCTTTAATGATAATTTTTAACATATATAGATTTAAATAAAATTTTAGCGCTCTAGGGTTTTCCTAAATAATTACACAAAACAAATATCCTTTATGCAAGGTTTAAATTTTGTAAATGCAAAAGTATGAATTTATTAGCTTAATTATGAAACTTTTTTATCTTTTTTTATTTAAAATTAAAAGAGTTTATATAGAACCTTTAATTTGATATTTTTAAATATGCAATAAGCATCATTAAAAATATTGGTATAATATATTAATTTTTAATAGTGTTTTTTAGACTATGTAAAGTTTTAAAGATTGTAAAATACCTGTTGTTATTAGTAGTATTCCTATTATTTTGTTTAGAATATTAGATATATTATTTATCTTACTTTTTATGATTATGCTAATTTTACTGTAAAGATATAAGGTTAATAATTTTCCTGTGTACACACCTAGAAAAAATAGAAAGAGAATTAAAAATGATGATTTTATAGATAGCATAAAGTTGCTATTATTCAAAACACTGTAAGCAATGACCCAATAAATTAAGACAGGAGGATTTAATATGCCTAAAATAAAACCTGTTGCGTATTTAGATTGCATTAGTTTTCTTGATTTAGATTTATTGCTAGATGATTGTTTTTTTAATAACAAGAATAAACCAACACCTAACAGAATTCCAGCAATGAAAATTTGAATCCATTTATTGTTGTTAAAAAGAGTTTGAGCTGCTACATTATAATGTAAAGCGTAGTAAGAAAGAATAACTTCTGCTATTCCTGCAGTTATTGCAATTTTAAAAGCTTGTTTCGCATTTTGTT
This sequence comes from uncultured Algibacter sp., assembly GCA_938003745.1. Taxonomy (GTDB): domain Bacteria; phylum Bacteroidota; class Bacteroidia; order Flavobacteriales; family Flavobacteriaceae; genus Postechiella. The sequence goes on along the minus strand of CALKXS010000155.1, from coordinate 12,338 downwards.
TTAAGGCGGTGTTAATAACAGCAATGTTAGAAGCACCAAGAGGAAGTGCGCTAAGTACAGACGTTACTATTCCAATTAATAAGTAGACAATATTCATGTAGCTTTTGTTGTTGTTTAGCAGAAAAGCTTACATGTTTATTAAATTAATTAGAGGATTTACTGGTATCTTTTTGTTTTTTCTTACTCCCGAGTAAGCTTCCAAGTACGTTCTTTACTGTGTTTTCGGTGGTATTGGTTTTAGTAGAATCTGCATTTGTTTTTTTATTACCAATTATACCTTCCAAAACATTTTTCACAGCACTGTTTTGTTGTTGTTTTGCTGAGCCTGTTTTAGTTTTGCTTCCTCCAATAACGCCTCCAATTAAATCAGCTACCTTATCTTTTCCTTTATTAAGTAGTTTTTGTTTTTCTATGTCTACTAATTGTTTTGTAAGATTAGAAATGCTACTTGTTAAATCTGTTTTAACAGAAGGACTCGTATACGTTCCGCCAATAGTTGTAGTAACAGGTATAGTGATATTTTTTGCGTGCTCACTATCTATTCCATTAATTAATTGATTGACTTCGCTACCTAAATATTTTGCAGGCACATTAAAAACTGCTTTATAATCTACGGTCTTATCAAAACCATGAGCGCCAGAAACAGTAATTGCAATATCTTCATATTTTATGTCAAAAGGTTTAACGCTTACCTTACCGTTGGCAAACTCTAATTTTGTTTTTAGACCTTTTAAATCAAGTTTGTTAAAATCTATAAAACCTAAAGCACCTTTAAGTTGGTTAAACAATTCATCTTTGTTCTCAGTTATTTTAGATGTTAACACTTCGGTTAAAGCACTGCCAGATATACTACTTAAATTAGGAGAGTACTCTTTGTCCAAATTACCAGATAAACTGATATTTGCATTTATTTTCCCTTGGACAAGTTTTGCAATAGGAGCCAAGTTTTGAAGTAATTTCAAATCTTTAAAAGATTTTGCAATATCAAATTCATTTGCACCTAAATTCATATTAAAGCTTGGTGTATCCTTTTTTGTTGAAACATTTCCGGAGATGGATAATGCACCTTCAAAAATACTAGACGTCATATTTTTAAGTGTCGCTTTTTGATCTTTTATTAATAGTTGCCCTTTAACATTTTTCAAATTTAGATTATCATAAACTACTGTTTTTGCATCGGCACTAATTTTGCAATCGAGAAAATCTGGTATTTTTAAAGATTCAGAATCTCCAGTTGTTTTATAGTTTTCAGAAGTAGATTTGTCTTCAGACATAAAATCGCTGACTTTAAAAAGGTTTGAGTTTATATCAAAAGTTCCTTGAAGTTTATTATTACTTAATAAAAACCCTAATAAATTATCTATAGTTCCAACGGCATTGAAATCACTTTCTCCTGTTTTTGCATTAAAGTTGTTTAAAGAAATTGTTTTTGGTTTGAAAAATATATTTGCTTGGGATATGTGAATAGGATTTACAATATCTTCTGAAGAAAATACGAAATCTGAAATGCTAGCATAACCATTATTTTTAATACGATTAAAAGCATTTGTTTCTATCGCATTCATATCAAAAGTTGTATTTAATTTAGCCTTTAATATACCGGTAAGTGCGTTTTCTAATTCAATTGGGTAAGCTTTGCTAATATTTGATAGATTTAAAACACCATCTAAATTAGCATTAACAAACATGTTTTTTGTTAGATTTTTTAAGTGTGCAGAAGACTTAAAAACATCGTTATCAATTTTAAAATTAAGTGTGTTTATGTCTATATATGTGTCGTCAACGTTTCCTGTGGTATTTTTAACGCTGGTATTTATAATAATGTTTTCAACCTGTTTTGGCAAATCAGGATATTTAAATGATGCATTGTTAGAACTCAGGTTAATGTCTAATTTAGGAATAGTAGTGTCAGAATAAAGACCTTTTACATCGCCTTCAATTTTAAAATCACCACTAGTTTTAACACTCTCAATATTTTTAGAATAGGTTTCTGGTATTAAAGCTAGAAAATCTTTAAAAGAAGATTCTGGATTTTTAAAAGCGATATCTATATTTTGCCCTTTTTCTATCATTTGAACAAAACCATTAAACTCAAGAGGCAATTTATTTATAAAAGCTTTATTGTCTTTAAAAGTGTATTTACTGTTTTTTAAATCTAGTTCAATTAAAGCATCAAGTTTTATTGTGTTGTTAATAAGGTAGTTCGTGCTATCTATTTTAAAACTTATATTTGTTTCGCTTTTAGTATTTAACTCTGAAGTTTCTGCCGAAAACACACCATGTCCTTCATGGTTAAATTCAGTTAAATACATCTTTGTTTTTGAAGCTTCGTCAATATAAGTAAATGCACTGTTATTTATTTTATAGTCTTCAATACTAAACGCAAAACTACTTGATTCTACTTCTGCGGAAGCGTTATCATTATTTTGCTTAGTAATATTGTAATTGGCATTGCCAAACTTATCTGTTTTTAGAGTTAATAGCGCTTCATCTACATAAATACTATTTACAGCAATAGGGGCTTCACTAGCATTTTTGAATAATTCTTTAATAGACATAGTAAACGAAATATCTTTGATAGAAGCAAAAGTTTCGTTTTCAAAAGGTTTAAAATTTACTATGGTTAAATCGCTTACGGATACATGAGCCCGGGGAAAGCTTTTTATAAAACTTAAGCTAACATCGCTAAACTCTATTTTGGCATTAAGATTTTCGTTTATAAAACCTTTAACTATATCTTTTATTTGACCTTGAAAAGCAAAAGGGATTGCGATTAAAAGTGCTATAATAATGAGGAGTGATATTCCGATTACTTTAAGGGTTTTTTTCAATGGTAAGTGTTTTAGTTAACCTTTTCTTTCTCTTAATACGATATTCTATTTAGAATAAATACGCAAAAATGATGTAAAAAGATGGATTTTGATTTGTATTAATGTTAATTTTTTACAAATTTAAAGTAAATCGATCTCTTCATTGATTTTTAAATTGAATCGTTTTCTGAATAAATATACACCTAAATAGAGGAAAGGTGTATCACAAGCAGCAATTAATATTTTGAAAAGGAAGCCGCTAATAAGGAGTCCTAAAAACTTGTCCCATTCAATAATATTAAATAAACACAATAAACCAACAACAGTAAATGTGTCTACGAATTGAGATAACCATGTTGAAAAATTGTTACGTAACCACAGGTGTTTTCCTTTGGTAAGATGTTTCCAGAAATGATAAATTTGAATGTCTATAAATTGGGCAAATAGGTAAGCCATCATACTTGCAAAAACAGCAAGAATAGTATTGCCAAAAACGGTTGTGAATATATCGTCTTTAACAGGAGACCATGGCGTTGCTGGTACTAAATTTGAAACATAGACTATTAAAAGTGAAAAGAATGAGGCAAATATACCAACAATAATAATTTGATTTGCTCGTTTTTTACCATAAATTTCACTAATTAAATCGGTGATTAAAAAAGTAATAGGATAAGGGAGGATGCCGACTGAAATTTCGAATAGTTTACTTCCAAATATTTCAACATCAAATGGATACCAGTAAAAAAACTTCTGAAATATTAAATTTGAAACTACTAAAGAGGTTATAAATAATGAACCCAAAAGCATATAAATATGTTGCGCCGCGAGTTTGTCTTTTAAAGTCATGTAAATTGTGAATAAATAGATTCTGTAAATATAAAGGATTAAAAATTGTTTTAGTTATTTTGTTTCCTTATGATGGAGCCAAAAACATTTCATATTGCTTTAGGAAGTAATAAAGGAGATAAGTTTAAAAACTTGCAAAACGCCATTAACGCTATTTATGTAAAAATTGGGACTATTAAATTGATTTCTAAAGTCTATAAGTCGCCTGCGTTTGGTTTTGAAAGTGATGATTTTTATAACTGTTGTTTAGTATTGGAGAGTGATATGCTACCTCAAGATGTGTTATGTGTTTTATTGAGAATAGAAACCGCTTTAGGACGAAAACGAACTGAAGGTACAGGTTATGAAGCACGTGTTATAGATTTGGATATTGTTTTTGTTGAGTCTGAAATTATAAATACTGATATTCTGCAAGTGCCACATCCAGAAATGGATAAACGTAAATTTGTATTGCAACCTTTAAATGATATTGCATCAAAGTTTGTACACCCTAAATTTAACCAACCTGTTATTGATTTGTTACAAGCATGCGAAGATGAATCGGCTTTAGAGCATCTTAATGTTTGGTTAAAAAATCCCAAAAAGACATTTGATTTTTCAAAATACAATTACATTGCTATTGAAGGAAATATTGGAGCTGGAAAAACAACTTTGGTAACTAAAATGGCAAACGATTTTAATGCGAAGCCAATTTTAGAGCGTTTTGCCGATAATCCGTTTTTGCCAAAATTTTACGAAGATGCCCATAGATATGCATTTACTTTAGAGATGTCTTTTTTAGCGGATCGTTATCAGCAAATTTCTGATGATTTTTCACAACTCGATTTGTTTAAAGATTTTATTGTGAGTGACTATGATGTTTTTAAATCGCTTATTTTTTCTAAAATCACTTTACAGAAAGATGAGTTTAAGCTTTGCAGAAAGTTGTTTTATTTGATGTATAAAGATATTGCAAAGCCAGAATTGTATGTCTATTTATACCAAAATACAGAGCGTTTACAACAAAATATTAAAAAGCGTGGACGCGATTACGAACAAAATATAGAGAATGATTATTTAGAAAAAATTAATGCTGGTTATTTAGATTTTTTAAAATCCCAAACCGATTTTAATGTAAAAATAATTGACATTTCGGATAGAGATTTTGTTGAGAATAGAGCAGATTATTTGTGGTTGCTGGGTGAGATTTGTGGGGAGTAGTTTAGCGTCGTGCTTATCGTTAACATATGATTCCGTTTTAATGAAATATATCGTGAGATAAGCGAATTTAATTTTTAGAGTTAAGAATCAAGCTAAGTTGTATGTGGAAATTTTCAAAACATGTGGTTCTGTCATTCCTTAATAGAACTGTTAAAATGATTCAATTTAAAACAGCTCAAATAACGTAGTTACAATACGTCCTTTTTTATTTTCTAGTATATACTCTCCAAGTTGCCCTTCGCTTTTAACCTTTAAATTAAAAGGAGGTTCAAGAATATTAACACCACTATTCTGTTTTATTCTAATGCCTTGACCAGAAATAATATCTTTATTTGGAGTAAAGTTGTCCAAAGGAATATGCTCAGTTAAAATAAGATATTTATAAGACGTTAATTTTTTTACTATACTCTCTATTTCTCTATTTGATAAGTGTTGTAATACTTGACGCAATATAATACAGTCTCCATTTGGTAGCTTACCTTTTGCAGCATCCAAACAGTGAAACTCTAAGTTATTTTCTTTATATAATGATTTGTTTCTATTAACGAGCGATTCAACAATATCTACGGCAATATATTTTTTGGCGTGTTTAGTTAGGTGTTTTCCAATATTAAAATCGCCGCAGCCTAAATCGCAAACTACTAAGTTGTTATTGTAAGATTTTAAAAATGCAATGATGCTTTTTAAATAAGGATCAATAATTTCGGGATTATGAGAACCGTCACCAGAATAAAAATCGAATTCTTTTCCGCCCCAAAGATTCATGTCATAAACTTGATCCATTACAGCTTTGGTAGGCCAAGGTGTCTTTGTTCTCTTTGTCACTTATTTTAAATTTGTTGAAAGCTTGCTAAACACATCCCAAACCACTACTCCGCAACTCACAGATATATTTAAAGAATGTTTGGTTCCAAATTGAGGTATCTCTATAACGGTATCACTTGCACTAACAACATCTTGAGCAACACCTTTTACTTCATTACCAAAAACTAAAGCGTACTTGGAGTTAGGCCTCGGTTTAAAGGTATTAAGCATAGTAGCGTTTTCTGCTTGTTCTATGGCGCAAATTTTAACGTTTTCTGTTTTAAGTTTTTCAATAACATCTAGTGTGTTTTCTGCATGTTCCCAATCTACAGTGTCTGTACTTCCTAATGCTGTTTTATGTATGTCTTTATGAGGTGGTGTTGCTGTGATACCACAAAGGTAAATTTTTTCAACTAAAAAAGCGTCGCTAGTTCTAAAAACAGAACCTATATTGTTTAAACTTCTAATATTATCGAGTACAATAATAATAGGTGTTTTTTCAATGTCTTTAAAAGCTTTAATGCTTAACCTGTCTAATTCGTTGTTTTTTAGTTTTCTCATGTGTTTGTAATTGGTGCAAATATAAGTGTTTGCTCGATTTTTTTTTAAAATAATAATTTACCATTCGTCGATAGTTAAATGTCATTCAAAGATATTTTTTTGCATTTAATGTGTTTTTAGTGTTGTTTAATCGATTTTTTAATGTTTCTTTGTAAGAAATTGCTCGCTTGGTAATAGTCCTCAAATCAACCAAATCAAAGAAATAATAATTAAAAAGTTAAATCAAAATGAAATTAACTAAGAATTTATTACTAGTAGCAAGTATTATAGCATCGTTTACGTCTTGTGATGTTCATGAAAGTATCGAGGTAAGTAAAGAGGTTATTGATAGTCAAGAACTCCAGAATTTGGATATTCCAGATAGGTTTGATTTTAGTACAGAACAACAAATTAATGTAACAATTAATGACAATGGATCTCATATTAAATATGATGTTTATGCCTATTCTAATGAAAAGAAGTTTGTTGGAATGGAAACCTATGAAAACCAAGAAGGAGAAATAGTTACAGATTCTGTTTTCAAATCTGATGTTTTAGATAATTTAGTTTTTAGTGGCGTGCCATATAATGGACAACTATCTCAGACTATTACTATACCTAAATATTATAAGGAACTCTATATTCGTAGAAAAGACAATTTAAAATATTCTGCGTCAATAGAAACTATAACCGGAGATGAGGTTAATTATACCGCTTCTTCAAGTACAGGGAAGTTAAGCTCTAGTAAGTCGAGTGTAACAGATTTACTATACTGTGTAAATGGTTCTGCTGAATTGTTTCAAGTAGATCCACTTGATGGTAACTTAACATACTTGTCTGATATGCCTATGGGAAGTTATACCTGTGCAATAGATCAAGAAAATAAAATAATGTATTCTATAGGAAGAAGCAGCCCATACCCTTTAATGAAATACGATATTGAAAATAACTCTTGGTCTACAGTTGCTAATTATGGAAAAGGAGGCCCAAGATTAGGGTATAATTCAAGTGATAACTTACTTTATTTTTCTCATAAAAGTAAATTATATACTATAAACCCAGCAACTGGTGCTGATATAGATTCTTGGGATATCATTGGATTACATAATCTAGGAGGAGGAGATTTATCTTTTGCTGATGATGGGACCCTCTATTTATGTACATTCTCTGGTTTGTACAGATTAGAGTTAGATACTAATAATGTATATCAAAGTACACGTATTAGTGCAGATAACTTACCATTTAACCCAACCTCTATGACAATAGATTCTAATCAAGAATTATGGTTGGCTAATAATTCATCTAGCTCAAGTTTAGTTATTATGGATACTGTGACTGGCGGATGGCAATATAATTACGGTATTGATGCTAATAATAATACCGATTTTGACAGAGCTATAAATGATTTATCAACATTAAAAATTGTTTCTAATGTTGTTGATTTAACAGATACAGATAATGATGGTATTATAGATTCAGAAGATGAATTTCCTGAAGATGATGAAAAAGCTTTTGAAGTATTTACACCAAGTAAATATGGGTGGGGTACATTAGCCTTTGAAGATTTATGGCCAACAACAGGAGATTATGATTTTAATGATGTTGCCATAAAATATAAAGCTATTGCTGTATTAAATGCTCAAAATTTAGCAGTTCAATTAGATTTTATTTATACAGTTAAAGCTAATGGTGCTGGATTTAATAATGGATTTGGGATAGAGTTTGAAACAGTTGCCCCTTCTTTAGTTGAAAGTGTAATAGGTACAGATTTAAAGCAAAATTATATTAGTTTGAGCTCTAATGGTATAGAAGCTAGTCAAGATAATGCAGTTGTAATATTATTTGATAATGCTGCTTCTATGTTAAATAAAGAAGTTAAACTGTCAGTTATATTTACAGAGCCAATTAGTACAGCAACATTGGGTACAGCTCCGTTTAATCCTTTTATGATAGTGAATGAAACTAGAGAAAAAGAAATTCATTTACCATATAGAGAAAGAACATCTTTAGGAGAAACGGGTTTTGAGGTTAATGGTCATGATAGAGATGCAGATGGAAATTATGTTACAGATACAGGATTGCCTTGGGGTATTAATATTGTTCATGATTTTAAGGTGCCAAAAGAAAGAGTTCCAGTAAATCAAGCTTATAATTTCTTTAATCAATGGGCTTCATCTGGAGGTAGAAGTTATGTAGATTGGTATAAAGATAATCCAGGACATAGAAATACAGATAAAATTCAAAACTAAAGCCATAATTTTGAATAAAGCAAAAAAAGTCCACCTTATTATGGTGGACTTTTTTTGTGTTGTAATAGTACTTGTAATTATATAACTTCGCTTGCATCAATTTAAAAGTAAAAACTCTTGTCGAAAAGTAAAAAAGTAACCCCTTTAATGAAGCAATATAATGCCATTAAAGCTAAGTATCCAGACGCTTTATTGTTATTTAGGGTAGGCGATTTTTATGAAACTTTTGGTGAAGATGCTGTAAAAACAGCAGGTATTTTAGATATTATTTTAACCAAACGTGGTGCTGGTAGCGAAAGCGAAATGGAGTTAGCCGGTTTTCCACATCATTCTTTAAATACGTATTTACCAAAATTGGTAAAAGCAGGTGAGCGTGTTGCTATTTGTGATCAGTTAGAAGATCCTAAGCAAACCAAGAATATTGTTAAGCGTGGTGTAACAGAGTTAGTAACACCAGGAGTAGCTCTAAACGATGAGGTGTTAGTTTCAAAATCTAATAATTTTTTATGCTCAGTTTATTTTAATAAAAAGAGTATTGGTATATCGTTTTTAGATATTTCTACAGGAGAATTTTTAACCTCTCAAGGAAATGCAGAGTATATTGATAAGTTATTGCAAAACTTTAGTCCAAGTGAAGTTTTAGTTTCAAAACAGAAACGAACACTTTTTAATGATACTTTTGGAGATGATTTTCACACCTTTTATTTAGAAGATTGGGTATATCAATCAGATTACGCATACGAAACACTTGTAAAACATTTCAAAACGAAAACTTTAAAAGGTTTTGGTATTGAAGATTTGAATGAAGGTATAATAGCTTCAGGGTCGGTCTTACATTATTTAAGCGAAACACAACATAATAAACTAGAGCATATCACTTCTATTTCGCGTATAGCAGAAGATGATTATGTGTGGATGGATAAATTCACAATTAGAAATTTAGAGCTTTATAATTCTACAAATAACAATGCAGTAACACTTTTAAATGTTATAGATAAAACTATTTCGCCTATGGGCGGAAGGTTGCTAAAACGTTGGTTGGCGTTACCTTTAAAGAATGTAGAAAAAATAAAGCAGCGACATGAAGTTGTAGATTTTCTAACAAGTAACAATACAACGCAACAACAAATACAAAATCATATAAAAAGTATTGGGGATTTGGAGCGTTTAATTTCTAAAATTGCCACGGCTAAAGTTAACCCTCGTGAAGTTATTCAACTTAAAAATTCTTTAGAAGCTATAGTGCCTATTAAAGAATTGGCCTCTAATTGTGATAATGAGTCTTTAAAAATTATAGGAGATACTCTTCAAGGTTGTAATGTACTACGAGCGAAAATAAAAGAAACCCTTAATGAAGAAGCACCAGTAAATGTATTGAAAGGGAATAGTATTGCTTCTGGTTTTTCTAAAGAATTAGATGAATTACGTGGACTTTCAAAATCTGGAAAAGATTATTTAGATAATATGTTGAAGCGTGAAAGTGAACGTACAGGAATTACGTCGCTTAAAATAGCATCAAATAATGTTTTTGGATATTATATTGAAGTACGAAATACGCATAGAGATAAAGTGCCAGAAGAATGGATACGCAAGCAAACTTTAGTTAATGCCGAACGTTATATTACTGAAGAATTAAAAGAATACGAAGCTAAGATTTTAGGCGCTGAAGATAGAATTCAAGCTATTGAACAAAAACTTTTTGCAGATTTAGTCGTTTGGATGAATCAATATATTAAAGCAGTTCAGCAAAATGCATTCTTAATTGGGCAAATAGATTGTTTGTGTGGTTTTGCTCAATTAGCAAAAGATAATAAGTATGTATATCCTGTAATTGATCATTCTTTTGATTTAGATATAAAAGATGGACGTCACCCTGTTATTGAAAAACAATTGACTATTGGTGAGGCATATATTGCCAATAATGTATTTTTAGATAAAGCTACTCAACAAATTATTATGATTACAGGGCCAAATATGTCTGGTAAGTCGGCTATTTTACGTCAAACAGCTTTAATAGTACTATTGGCTCAAATAGGAAGTTTTGTGCCTGCTAAAGAAGCTAGAATAGGATTAGTTGATAAAATATTTACTAGAGTAGGCGCTAGTGATAATATTTCTATGGGTGAGTCTACATTTATGGTAGAAATGAATGAAACAGCATCTATTTTGAATAATATTTCAGATAGGAGTTTGGTGCTACTTGATGAAATTGGACGTGGTACAAGTACTTATGATGGTATTTCTATAGCTTGGGCAATTAGTGAGTATCTACATGAGCACCCTTCAAAGCCTAAAACACTTTTTGCAACGCATTATCATGAACTTAATGAAATGACCGAGACATTTGGTCGTATTAAGAATTTTAATGTCTCTGTAAAGGAATTAAAAGATAATGTGCTTTTTTTAAGAAAACTGGTTGAAGGAGGTAGTGAGCATAGTTTTGGTATTCATGTTGCAAAAATGGCAGGTATGCCACAGCAAGTTTTACGACGCGCAAATAAGATTTTAAAGAAATTAGAGAAGTCTCATTCAAGTGAAGAGCTTACAGATAAGGTGAAATCGATAAAAGATGAAATGCAGCTAAGTTTTTTCAATCTTGATGACCCTTTACTTGAGAATATAAAAAATGAAATTTTAGAAACTGATATTGATACACTTACGCCAGTAGAGGCACTCATGAAATTAAATGAAATTAAGCGGATGTTGGTTAAGAAAAAAGCGTGATTAAAAAATAATTTAATATTTTTTTTAAAAAGGCTTTGCTATTAGAAGAAAAGTTTTAAATTTGCATCCGCAATAGCGATATTGCTTCGTTCATTAAAAGACTGCGAAAGTAGCTCAGGGGTAGAGCATCACCTTGCCAAGGTGGGGGTCGCGAGTTCAAATCTCGTCTTTCGCTCTGAAACTTTTTAAAATATATACCAATGCTGAAGTGGTGGAATTGGTAGACACGTTGGACTTAAAATCCAATGTCCATTAGGACGTACGGGTTCAAGTCCCGTCTTCAGTACTAAAGCTTTTACAATTCTGTAAAGGCTTTTTTTATGCTCTAAATTCTCATACGGAATCGTTAGGGATCAAGACTAATTGTTGTATTTATTCAAAAATTTACGTTAGTCTGAATAGAAAGAATTCTATATTCTTACACCTCTGAATTGTGCTCTAAAAGCTTTGATTTTAGCCTTAAAAGATTCTGCTACGGCATTGTCCCAGCAATTCCCTTTTCTGCTCATACTTTGTTTTACAAGACCATCATAACTTTTAATGATATCTGTAAAAATATAACTGGCATATTGAGAGCCTCTGTCAGAATGAAAAAAGAGCTGTCCTATAATTATATTAGATTTAACAGCCATATACCATGCAGCAATAATAGTATCTTCTGTGGTTAAATTATCGCTCATAGACCAGCCAACTACTTTTCGATTAAATAAATCAATAATAACAGTTAAATACCTCCACCCTTGTTTGGTTTCTATATAAGTGATGTCTGATACCTATACTTGATTTACTCTAGATACTTTAAAATTTTGATTTAAAATGTTTGGTGCTACCGGACACCTGTGATTACTATCGGTTTTTATCTTAAAATTGCGCTTTCTTCTAGCAAATAAACCATTTGCTTTCATTAGTCTAGCTACTCTAGGTTTAGAAATAGAATGTTCTAACTTCTCTAATGCCATTTTGATTCTTTTGGTGCTCCATAACTTTCAAAACTATCTTTAAAAATGATGGTGATTAATTCTGATAGCTTCTGATTATATAACCAAAGTTCTGAAAATTTAGCCTTTAACTAATTGTAATAGCCACTTGTACCAACTTTTAAAACTTTACACATCTTCCCAACAGAAAATTTAAACTTATGATGTTTTATAAAGCTAAACTTTAC
>CALKXS010000154.1 GCA_938003745.1 uncultured Algibacter sp. | reverse complement strand
AAAGTTCACTCTTTGTGTGTTTCCCAGTGCTAAGTTCGTCTAAAATTTTTAATTTAAAAGGTTCGCTGTAACGTCTAATTACTTTGTCATTTTTGTACATAATGTTTAAAATTATGTAGCCTTATTTCAGGACGGGTCAATTAAAAGCTTTACGTAATAAAGGTGTCTTAATTATGGGAAGTGGAAATTTTTAGTATTGTTTCACTTATGCAACACAAAAAAGCGACTGCCTAAAGCGCGACCCTGGTGGTAACGCCCAAATTATTTTCTTATTTTTGAAGCATGATAGATCTTAAACTTTTAGAACATTTAGAAACCTACCTTTCTGATAACCGTAGACAACGTTTTGTTACAGTTTTAGAACAACGCACAAAGCATTTTACAGTGGCTACAGAAGATGTGTATCAATTACATAATACAAGCGCTGTAATACGTAGTTGTGATGTATTTGGTATTCAAGAAGTAAATATTGTTGAAGAAAAGAATTCTAAAACTATAGATAGAGAAATCGCTATGGGCGCCCAAAAATGGGTGGATGTTAATAGGTTTCATTCTGTTAAGGATTGTATAGCAGATTTAAAGGGGAAAGGTTATCAAATTGTAGCCACTACACCGCATGAAAAAGATGCGGTTTTACATGATTTTGATGTGACTAAGAAATCTTGTTTTTTCTTTGGAAGAGAAACCGAAGGTTTAACACAGGAAGTTATTGATGAGGCTGATTGTTTTTTGAAAATACCTATGGTTGGTTTTACAGAGAGTTTGAATATTTCAGTATCTGCAGCCATTATATTGCAACATGTTACAAGTAAGTTGAGGCAAACTGATTTGAGTTGGAAATTGACCGAAGATGAGCTAAATGTAAAGCGATTAGATTGGGTAAAGAAAACCATTAAAAGTTATGATGATATTGTAGGTCGTTATTATGAAATAAAAAAATAGTATATTTAAAGAACTAATCAATCTCTTGATTTTATGATGATTATTCTTTATTTGTTCTTAATGATAGCATTTATATTATCAACTTTAGTCTTGTTTACGCCAAAAGAATTTAATGTGAGTAGGAGCGTTGAAATTCATAAACTACTACCAGAAGTTTTTCAATATTTAAAGTTGATTAAAAATCAAAATGAATGGTCTCCTTGGAAAAAGAAAGACGCTGATATGATACAGGAGTTTGTTGGTACAGACGGAAAAGTAGGATTTATATCTAAATGGGAAGGCAATAAAGATATTGGCTCTGGAGAGCAAGAAATTACAAGAGTTGCTGAAAACGAAACGGTTGAGTCTCAATTACGATTTTTAAAAGCATGGAAATCACAATCTAACGCTTTTATAAAGGTTGATGATTTGGGAGAAGAAAAAACTAGAGTGACTTGGGGTTTTTCTGGAATAAGTAAGAGACCAACAAATGTGTTTTTTTTATTTTGCAGTATGGATAAAGCCGTTGGTAAAGATTTTGAAGAAGGCTTAACAAGTTTGAAAAAAAATTTAGAAGTCTAATTTAAAAAAAAGAGTGTTGTAAAAAAAACGCGAGTTAAAAATAGTTTAAACTCGCATTTTTTTATCTTATAATTTCTGGTGTTTTAAATCCTTTTTTTTCTACCTCTACTCATTAATTTATATTCTTCATAACATTCGCTAATGGCATCTAGTATTTGCAAATCGTTGGCTGTTTGTATGAATCCTTTAGAGTAGTTACACTGACTTACCATTTCATCTAAATCAACACGATCTACCTGTAAAAGAACCGTAAGCATTTCACGATCAAAACGAGAGGACAAAAGGTTTCTAATTTCATCATCTTGTTTCATCTTTCTTAGCTTTCGTAATTCGTTGGACTTTTTTCCAAACATACGATGTAAAAAATCTGCAGGATTAAAAATAGAACCTAATATCTTATTTATAGTTGATGGTTTACCAGCCTCATAACCTGCGCTTGATGAACCAGAAATACTATAACGGTAATTATCATTAATAGGCACTTGCTTAATATCTACTTCTAGGTAGCCTGTAAGTTTTAAATCGTTAATAATAACTTCTTCAAGAGCTAAAGCTAATTCTGTTAGCCCAATTTTAGAGCTACCAAATTTTAGCCAATCATTTGTTACTCTTACTTTAATAGATTTAAAACCTAGATAAGATAAGTGAAGTGTGTCATTTGCTTTTGCAAAAATCTCAAATTCTCCTTTATTATTTGTAGTTGTTCCTATAACCTGATTTAGGTTGACAATGTTTACACTTTCTAAAGGCTTATCATTAGAAGTATTTATAATTACACCCAATACTTTTTCAGCATCTTGCCCGTAAGTAAGCAAACAAGTTATTAAAAAAGTAAAAAGGAGTATATATTTCTTCATCAGATTGAAAAGTGATTTTTATTTGATTATAAATGTAATAAACAAAACGGCAAAAAAATGCCGTAATGTTTTATTTTTACTTAAAATTAACAAAAAAGTTTAACTAACGTCTAGAACGTCTTGGTCTAGATGAGCTAGAACTACCAGATCCAGAGTCTGAACGTCTTGGTTGTGAACCTCCGTCGCTTCTACGCCCTCTGTAACCAGAACGATCACCACCGCTACTTCTTCTTTCATCGCGTCTTCCGCCACCACCTCCACGGCCATCACGTCTTCCGCCTCCGCGTCTGTCATTACGTCTTCCGCCACCACGGTTTTCAGAAACTTCTACATTTACAAAACGACCTTCGTATTTAAAGTCGGTAAAGAAAGCCAATACTTTTTCTTTTAATCCATTTTCAGTATTAAAGAAAGAGAAGCTATCCTTTGTTTCAACCTTAAAGACATCATCTCTACCAAGGTCTAGTTGTTCTTTTAAGAAGTCTTTTAACTTCATCCAGTCAAAACCATCTTTTCCTCCAACATTAATAAAGTAACGCGTAGAGTCAGATTTTCCACCATAATCTCTACCGCCATCTCTATCTCTAGATCCTTCGGAAACATTTAAGTTTTTAGATTTCTGGTAGTAGTTATAGAAACGTGTAAACTCAGCAGAAAAGAATTTTTTAATCAATTCATCTTTATCAGTATCTGCAAATAATTCGTTAATACTTGTTAAGTGTTTATCAATTTCATGATTAACCTCTGTATTGTGAATTTTGTTTGCAAGAGACATTAATTGCACTTCACAAATATCTGCACCATCAGGAATTTCCTTTTTATCAAACTGCTTTTTAATAATACGTTCAATACTTTTTATTTTACGTACTTCACTTTTAGATACAATTACCATAGAAACACCTGTTTTACCAGCACGCCCAGTACGTCCAGAACGGTGTGTATACGTTTCTATTTCATCTGGTAATTGGTAATTTATTACGTGTGTAATATCATCTACATCAATACCACGTGCAGCAACATCTGTTGCCACAAGCATTTGTATTTGTTTGTTTCTAAAAGATTTCATGACTAAATCACGTTGATTCTGACTTAAATCTCCGTGTAAAGCTCCAGCGCTATATCCATCTTCAATAAGATTTTCTGCTACCTTTTGAGTATCACGTTTTGTTCTACAAAAAATCACTGAAAATATATCTGGATTAGCATCTGACAAACGTTTTAAAGCTTGGTAACGATCTCTAGCATTTACTAAGTAATATTCGTGTGATACGTTTTTACTTCCTTCATTTTTATGTCCCACAGTAATTTCTTGTGGAGTATGCATGTAATTTTTAGCGATAGCAGCAACTTCACGAGGCATAGTTGCAGAAAATAACCATGTGTTTTTGTCTTCAGGAGTATGCGATAAAATATCTGAGATATCTTCTTTAAATCCCATGTTTAGCATTTCGTCTGCCTCATCTAAAACACTGTATTGTATTTTAGAAATATCAACCAAACGACGGCTAATCATATCTTTCATTCTACCAGGCGTAGCCACAATAATTTGCGCGCCACGTTTTACTGCTCTAGCTTGATCTGTAATACTAGACCCGCCATAAATGGCAACAACGTTTAACCCTTTGCAATACTTACCGTATTGCTTCATTTCATTGGTAATTTGCAAACAAAGTTCACGAGTAGGGCTTAAAATTAAACCTTGAGTAGTTTTACTATCAACGTTAATTTTTTCTAACATAGGAAAACCAAAAGCGGCTGTTTTACCGGTTCCCGTTTGTGCCAATGCTACTAAATCGGTTTCAGTTTCTAATAAAATAGGGATTGCTTTTTCTTGTACTTCACTTGGTTTTTCAAAACCTAAATCTGTAATTGCTTTCAACAGGTCTTCATTAAGACCTAATTCTTGGAATGTGCTCATTCTTGTATAAGTATTCGATTATGTTATGTAGTGTTACATAAAGAAGCGAATCGACATACTTAACCTTAAACTTCTAGTAACACATCCTCTCTCTGAGGAATTTAACTCGATATTTTCGAGTTTCAAGCCGCAAAGATAACCATTTATTTGGATTATCAATATTTGGGCGTTTTAACACGCTTTCCGCTATATCTTTTAGTTTTTAATATTAGATTTCATAAATTAAAAATCCGCTGTGTTTTTCATTAAGCATTTGAGTGATAATTCAGACTCTCTTATTTCTATTCAGTTCAATATTTTCAAATACCGCATTTAGGACATAAAAACGTTTTAATATTTTATATCAAAAGTTAAAAGACTTAAGTGAATTTTAGTTTATTGCTGATAGTTTCGGTTAATAACTAACCAATTCGATTACTTAACCAATCCCTTAATTCATAGAAGTTTTGAGTAGCAACACCATGTCCTACAGGAAATTCAGAATAACTATTTTTAATATTTAGCGCATTTAAAAAAGGCGCCGTTTGTCTTGCCCACTCTACAGGAATAACTTGATCTACACTACCGTGAGAACAGTAAAAATCTAAGTTGGAATAATCTTTTACGCTATTTTTTGGTAGAATGTCACGATTTAAGTAACCACTTAAAGCCACAATATTTTTTACTTTTTCAGGATAGGTTAAAGCTACAGCATAGCTTAAAATAGAACCTTGGCTAAAACCTAAAAGCGATACGTTGTTTTTATTTACAGGATAATTTTGAGTTGCTTCATCAATAAACTTAGCAATTAAATCTCTAGACTCGGCAGCTTGTACATTATCATTCCATTTACCTTTTTCAGCATCAAAATTAATTGCATACCAAGCATTTCCTTGGGGTTGCATAGTGTAAGGTGCTCTAACAGATATTATAAATAACTCTTCAGGTAATTCTTTAGCAAATGAAAATAAATCGTTTTCATCACTGCCATAGCCATGAAATAGAATTAAAAGTGGAGCATTTTGAGAAAGGGTAGATTCACGAGTAATGTGATATAGTGATAGTGATGTATTTGTCATTTTACTTACCTAAATTAGAAAACATTTTTTGATATAATTTACCAACAAGTGGTACTTCTTGAGCTTTTCTACTCATAGCATTAGTGAAGCCATAGATAAAAAGAACAGCGAAAAATAAGTAAAAACTAGAGGTTACTAGCCAACTATCAAAATTTCCAATAATATATCCTAGAGCCCAAAATGTAAGCCACAGTCCTAAAGACTGCCTAATGTGGAAACTTGCGAAAGCACTTTTTTTATCATCTTCATTATTTAAGTAATATGCAATGATAACTCCAAAAATTGTGATGTAACTTATAATCGCATTTTTGCGGCCTTTTTCAATGTCTTGTTCGTTCATTATTAATTGTTTATTGCTACTTTATTATTAGCAATGATACCGTATGCTTTTCCTTTTAAAGCTTCGTTTTCAAAAATCGCATTTTTAGATTTTGAAACGATATCGTTTTTAGAAAACGTATATTTTGCATCCGGCTTAAAAAGCGTGATGTTTGGTGTGTTACCAATATTTATAGACGTTGTTTCAACCTTAAATCTAGGTTTTCCTTTTGTTAGAAGATCAATAGTTTTTTTAAGAGTGAAAATAGATTGTAAGGCTCCAAAAGCACTTTCTAAACCAATGGTGCCGTACTTGGCGTGGTCAAACTCTATTTTTTTATGTTCAATATGAATAGGGTTATGGTCACTAGTAACCATATCTATAGTGCCATCTTTTACACCTTCAATTAAGGCTAGTTTATCTTCTTCTGTTCTAAGCGGTGGTAATACCTTAAAATGCGTGTTAAAGTCGATTAAAACACTATCTGTAAAGTATAAGTTATGAATAGCAACGCTACAGGTAACATCTAGTTTTTTCTTTTTAGCTTCCCTAATTAAGTTTACAGAAGTTCCTGTAGATATGGTTGGGATGTGTAATTTTCCGCCTGTGTATTCTAATAAGAATAAATCTCTAGCCACATGTAATTCTTCGGCAAGTGCTGGAATACCTTTCAAGCCTAGAGAGGTACTTGTAATGTTTTCATTCATCACTCCAGAACCTGCAATTTTATTTTCTTGCGGAAAAGAACAAACCAATCCATCAAAATTACTAGCGTATTGCAAAGCAATTTTCATAAGGTTTGGATTGGTGATAGGTTTTTTATAATCATAAAAAGCTACTGCTCCAGCGGTATTCATATCATAAATTTCGGCTAAATCTGTGCCTTTACTTCCTGTGGTTAAAGCACCAATTGGTAATAACGTTACCGCATGATTGTTTGCTTTTGCATTAACAAATGTAATATCTGCGTTAGAATCTATAACCGGATTACTATTGGCATTCATTGCTACAGTAGTAAAACCAGACGATGCCGCGGTTTTAAGTCCGTTTTTAATAGTATCACGTTCTTCAAAACCAGGTTCTCCAAAAGAAACACTACTATCAAACCAACCTTGAGATAGGTGTAAGTTTTCTAGTTTAATTTCTTGGTAATTGTCTGGGTTTTTAAGGGCTTTTGCTATTTTGGAAATAACGCCATTTTCAATTAAAATATCTTGAGTTAAATTATGAAACTCGCTTTTAGGATCTATAATTGTGGCAGACTTTATGAGTATGTTCATTTAAAGTATTTTAAGATGAGCATTTCTATAATAAGTAATACTAGTGCAAAAATAACAAACCATTTCCATAGGTTGTTAACTTTTGAGTCACTTTTTATCGAATCGAATATTTCAGAAATAGAATCACTAAACACTATATTTTGAGCATTGGTGTTTTCATGATAGTTTAAATCACTTTCTGCTCTATTATAGTTATAGCTTACATGCTGTATGGCTTCATTTTTATTTTGAATAGTATAAATACCAGAAACGTTTGGCGTGTTTGATGTATTTATGGACACTTTGTTATTAAAGTACTGTTGTCTTGGTATAATGTTAATAGGCTCTTTAACCAGTTTTAAAACATCATCTTGTTGCAAATTAGTAGTAACATCAAAACTATTCTCTTTTCCTATAGTACAATATAAAACAGGTTGTTTCAAACCGCTCTTTCCAATGTTATAAAGTGTTGGAACAATAAGCGGAGAGTGTATGAAATTTGAATTACTATCTTCTATAGATGCAGTAAAAATATAGAGTCCTTTATTTTGTACAAGAAAAGGTTTTTCATCTTCATATTTTAAAACATGAGACGCCGTACCCGTTGTAGATATATTATAAAAACTATTCACTTTTGGATATTGAAAGTTTTTGACTTGTTTTTCAAAAACACCATTGTTGTATAAATGGTGCGAATAGTTAATATTTGTAATTCGTTTTTCAAAAGTAACCAAATCATTAAATGTTAATTGATACTTTGATAAAAGCGTATTGTAAGTTGCTGTACTTATGTTATTAGATGGAATAACAATTAATTGTCCACCTTGATTTGTAAAACTGTTTAATGTTTCAACTAAAGCGTTTGGAACACTCTTTAACTCATTTAAAACAATAACATGTTGATCATTTATTTTACTAAAGTTAAGTTGATCTATTTTTATAGACGTAAAGTTAAATTCATCTTTTGTATAAATACGACTTAAAAAATCACCATTTTTAACGCTAATAGCAAGCACATTAATTTTTTTGGTAGCATTTATATTGAAAAATAAATTGTTATCAAAAGTTAAGTGGCTATCATCAATACTTATTTTTCCTTTTATAATGTCATTGGCAGGAAGAGAGAAATTAGTTTTCCCTTTACCGTTAATAGAAATAGATGTTTTGGCTATAAGCTTATCGTTATTATAAAGCGAAATGGGTAAATTTTCTACAGGAATTCCAGAATTTTTAATAGTAACTGTTAGTTCTTTATTTGTTGCAGTTGTTTTAGAAATGTATGCGCTATCTATAGCAATATTATTGGTGTTTACAGGTCTTAGTTTTATAAAATTGGTATTGTAAATAGAATCTTTTTGTAAGGAATTGATATCACTATTTTGTTGAAAATCTGATATAAAAACAATACGTTTTTTTGTGCTTTCGGCTTTGTTAAAAAGAGACTTACATTTTAATAAAGCCGATTTATATGTTAATGTATTAGAAGTATAATCTAACTGTAATAAGTCATTTTTAATGTTCTTTATTGTTGTGTTTTTGTAGACTTTATTGTTGGTTACTAGTGTAAACTTTTCAGCTTCAGGAAGATTACTAATCAAATCTTGAACAGCACGTTCTAAAAGCATGCCTTTATGTCCTTTGGCTTGCATACTAAAAGAATTGTCTAAATAAACAACAGTTTCGTTTCTTGTTTTAAACGAATCGTTTTTAGATGTGTAAGGTCTAGCAAAAGCTAAAATAATAGCAGCCAAAAGCCCTAAGCGAACAAAAAGTGTAAGCCATTTTTTTATTTGAGAACTTTTACGGGTTTGTAAAACAACTTTTTTTAAAAAAGCAACATTGGTAAATGGTACTTTTTGAAACTTTCGCAGTTGGAATAAGTGAACAATAACTGGAATTATCAGTAAGAATAAAGCGTAAAGAAGTTCCGGGTTTTTAAACTGCATGTTTTAAATAGGATTGAACAAATATAGATAATGAAAGCTAATTTAGAAATACTTCTTTATTAATTAACAAAAGAAAACATAATCTTCAATGTTTTTCAAATCAAGCCGTTTTAAGAACTCACGTATTTCTAATTGTGCCGTTTTATTGGCTACAGTTATAATACTTTGTGTGTTTTTAGTTTGTTTTAAATAATCAACAGACTGTAAAATTTTACCGTAAATGTTATGTCCTATTTTATTAGGGTTATCACAAATCCATTCAAACAGAATATTTTTTTTAATCAAATATTTAGCAATAGTTTTGCCTTTATTTCCTGCACCCCAAAGCACCATTTTTTTTTCAATATTATAATCTAGTTCTAAAAAATAATTTAGTTTTAAAGGAATAAAATGGTTTTCGGCATAATGATCATCTGTTCTTGATGCACGTGAACTATAATCTCTCCAATTATGAATCACATCATCACAAGGTATGCAAGTATAACCGTATTTGTAAAAACGAAATGTTAAGTCGTAATCTTCAGGATATGTATTAGGGTTAAAAGCACCACAAGCTATTAAATCATCCCTATGAACCATCCAACACGGTGAAGGAATCACACATTCTTTATAAATTTCAGAATAATTAGTTCCAATTTTGGTTAAGTTATTCAGCCATATTTCATAACTTTTATAACCATCTTTAATACCGTTTTTAGCAAAATAATTAACCAAGCCTAAGGCAATATGCTTTTCTCCCTTAGCCAATAGGTTATTTGATAAAACCTCTAGTTTATTAGGGCTCATAACATCATCACTATCCATTCTAGTAATAAGAGTGCCTTTGCTGGTATTAAAAGCCAATTTAAGCGCATCAATAATACCAGATCCGGTGTTTTTCAAGAGTGAAATTCTAGGTTCGGTTTTAGCAAATTTATTAACAATGTTGTAACTTGAGTCGGTAGAGTTATCGTCTACAATAAGTAATTCCCAATTGGTATAGGTTTGTTCTAAAATTGAGTTTAAACAATCGGCTAGATAAGCTTCGGTGTTTTTAAACGGAATAAGAATACTTACTAAGGGGTTTTGCATGCAGCGAATATACTAAAAACCTGTTTTTAACATTATGTTAAGAGTGAGGAATGTAACATAGTGGTATTTTCGGCGTCACTTAAAAAGATATTAAAATATAACAATATGAGTTTACGCGTATTATCAGTATTATCTGCTGTGGTCTTATTATCAAGTTGTGGCACTACCAATAAAGCAAAAAACGATTTAGCGGTTAGTTTACCAATTCAAACATCAATAGATTTAACAGCAATAGCTGAAGATAGAGCGCCAGTGGTTATAAACCCAGGACGTTTTACAGAAAATAAAGTAACCTATAGATTACCAAAAGTTATTCCAGGAACATACTCAATAAGTAACTTTGGGAAATACGTAGATGATTTTAAAGCTTTAGATTATAGAGGTAAAGAAATGCCTGTAACCAAATCTGGCGAAAACACGTGGGTTATAGAAAATGCTACACAACTAGACAAAATCACCTATTTAGTAAATGATACTTTTGATATTGAAGAAAAAGGCGGCATAGGTCACGATCAGCCATTTTCTCCAGCAGGAACAAATATTGAAGAAGAAGAGAATTATGTATTAAACTTACACGGTTTTATTGGATATTTTGATTCTTTAAAAAACAATCAATACAGTTTGGACGTTGCTGGCGCTTCAAGTTTTGTTAGAAGCTCTGCTCTACAAGAAGTAAACTCAAAAAGTAGTAGTGATAACAAAGTAAAAACAACAAGTTATTTTGCGCCAAGATATTTTGATATTACCGATAATCCTATGATGTATGGTAAACTAGATGTTGAAGAGTTTATGGTTGGCGATATAAAAATTGTTTTAAGTTTATACTCTCCAAATAAAAAACACACAGCAAAATCTCTAAAAGAAACATTTCATAAAATGATGTTGGCTCAAAAAGCCTATTTAGGAGATATAAATACCACACCGCGTTATGATATTTACTTGTATTTGTCTGATGGGGAAGAAGGATCACCTAAAGGTTTTGGAGCATTAGAACATCATACATCTACCGTAGCTGTTATGCCAGAAGCTATGCCAGTAAAAGCTTTAGCAAAGAGTTTGACCGATGTTATTTCTCATGAGTTTTTCCATATTGTATCGCCTTTAAGTGTGCACTCAGAAGATATTCATTATTTCGATTATAACAACCCTACGTTCTCTAAGCATTTATGGATGTATGAAGGTGTAACCGAGTATTTTGCAAGTTTATTTCAACCTAATAAAGGCTTGGTAACAGACAAAGAATTTTATACTAAGATAATGGGGAAAATTCAAGGTGCATCAAGACTAAATGATGTTATGAGTTTCACTATTATGAGTGAGAACGTATTAAAAGATGGTTATAAAGACCAGTACTTAAATGTATATCAAAAAGGGGCATTAATTGGTATGTGTATAGATATATTAATACGAGAAGCTAGTGATGGTAATCGTGGTATTTTATCTTTAATGAAAGAATTATCAAATAAATATGGAAAAAGCGAACCGTTTGAAGATGATAAGTTAATTGATGAAATTGTAGCTATGACCTACCCATCATTAAGAACATTTTTTGATGATCATGTTATTGGAGATATACCAATTAATTATAATGATTTCTTTAAAAAAGTAGGATTAGAAATTGGTCAAGGAAAAACCAAAACAAACTTTATAATTATGGACGGAGCACCAATTGTTGGTGGTGACGGACAAAAAGGAACTATATTTTTCTCAGATAAAGTGGTTAAAAATAGTTTCTGGGCAGAAAACGGAGCAAAACCTAATGATGTTATAAAATCTATTAACGGCACAGATTTAACTATGCTTAATGCTAACCAAGTATTACAGGGTGTTTTTGGTTGGGTAGTAGGACAAGATGTAGAAGTAAAACTAGATAGAAACGGTGAAGAAATTGTTATTAAAGCAACAACAACGCAGCCATATACTAAGGGTGAAGCCTTAATAGAATCTTTAAATGCTACCAGCGCTCAAAAAGCATTAAGAGAAGCTTGGCTAAGAGGGTAAAACGATTTTAGAATTTTAATTTACAAATAACGACTGATGAACTTTTTAGTTTGTCAGTCGTTTTTTATGGCGTTACCTAAAAAAGGGGCAGGCTTTCCACTATATTTCTTTAAAATGTCATTGCGAGGAGTATGCGACGTGGCAATCTGTTAAAAATTAGTTCTAAACATAATTTATAGTTTTAACATTTTTAATAATTGATTTTTAACGTAAAATAAAAAGTCCCACCGAAGCAGGACTAAAGATTTTTATCTACGGCATATAGCCTTATTGTGATAAGATTAAAGATTAGAAATTTTAATCTATTACAAATGTAGTAATTTAATTCTTATAAATACATGTTATATATCTTATTTTAATTATTGATTTTTCTTTATTTTTAACATCAATATAGAAATTTATATGACAAAAGTTTTAGGTTTAGATTTAGGAACAAATAGTATTGGTTGGGCTTTAATTGAGAACGACAATGAAGAAATTCTAGGTATGGGAAGTAGAATTTTTCCAGAAGGAGTTGCTAATTTGGGAGAAGGAGCAGGTAGAGAAGTATCAAAAAATGCAAGTAGAAGAGAAGCAAGAGGTGCTAGAAGACAATCTTTTAGACGTAGATTACGTAAAAGATATTTGTTGCGAGAATTGGCTAAAAATAATTTATGCCCGTTAGATTACATTTCTGTTAAAATATGGAATAAAAAAGAAATATTCAGTAATAGAAAATTACAGGATTGGTTTAAATTAAACCCTTATGAGTTACGAGCAAAAGCAATTAAAGAAAAAATTACATTAGAAGAATTAGGTAGAATTTTTTACCATATGATTCAGCGTCGTGGGTTTCAAAGTAATAGTAGAAGCGCTGATGCAGATAACAATGAGAAAAGCATCATTTTTAAAGGAGATTCTAAAATTGGTAAGATTGGAATAAGTGAAACTACAGACAGAATTAAAGACAACCAAACGCTTGGTGCTTTTTTGAATACAATATATCCTAAAGATAATACCCCTTTTTCTGGAAAATTAGAACGGATTAGAAATAGGTATACAACGCGCCAAATGTATATTTATGAGTTTGAAGCCATTTGGGAGTATCAAAAAGCACATCATTCAATATTAACAGATGAGTTAAAAACTATTTTTGGTGGACGAAAAAGAGATGGTTATCCAGAAGATGGTGTACTATTTCATCAGCGTCCTTTACGCTCTCAAAAGCATTTAGTTGGGCAGTGTACGTTAGAGTCTAAAAAAACAAAATGTCCCATTAGTGCTATTCCAAATGAAGAACGAAGAATCTACGAATGGTTGAATACTTTAAAATGTGATTTTTCTGGAGAAAAAGTACAGATAACAAAAGATGAAAGAGAAAAGGTCTTGAAATTATTGTTTTCAAAAGAAAGCTTGAAGTTTAAAGAAGTTAGGAAAGCTATAGCTAAGTTAGATGGTTACTATCAATTTAACTATAAAGACGATGATAAAATTTTAGGCAGTCATACTATTAGTAATTTATCTAATAAAAAGTTTTTTGGTTCGAAATGGTTTGATTTTTCAGAAAAAGAACAAGAAGATATTTGGCATGTGCTTTATAATTTTGATGACAGAGACAAACTAAAGCAATATGCGATAGATAAATGGCAGTTTAGTGTAGAAAAAGCTACTAAAATATCAAAATTTAACTTAAAAGAAGGGTATGCTAATTTAAGTAGAAAAGCTATTAATAATATCCTACCATTTTTAAAGCGAGGGTTTATGTACGATGTGGCCGTTGGCCTTGGTGGTGTAAAAAATGCATTAGGTGATAAATGGGAATCTAACAAACAATTCATGTTAGATAACGTTCCAGAAATTGTACGTTCAAACCTTAAAGGAGGGTTTATAGAGCCTTTAAAGGAAATGCTGAAAAAAGAATATCAGCTTTCAGATAAAGCATTAACAAAATTATATCATCACAGTAGTGCAATTAAAACCAGTAAATTATTAGACCGATTGCCTGTAAACCTAAAATCTGATAAAGAAATTCAGAACATTAAAAACCCTGTAGTAATTACAGCTCTTTTTGAAATTAGAAAATTAGTTAATAAAGTTATTGACAATTATGGCATGCCAGACGAAATTAAAGTAGAATTAGCTCGTAATTTAAAATCTTCTAAAAAGAATAGGTATGAAACAAGGAAAAAGCAACAGTTTTTAGAAAAGCAGAATGACCGAGTAAAAGACGAGTTAGATTATATTGGACAACGATCTACCCATTTAAACCTTTTAAAATATAAGCTTTGGGAAGAATGTAATAAAACCTGTCCGTATACAGGTAAAAACATTGAAATTAATCAGTTGTTTAGCGGCGAAGTTCAGATTGAGCATATTTACCCATGGAGCCGTTCATTAAACGATAGTTTCATGAATAAAACATTATGTTTTGCTGATGAGAATAGAGCCAAAGGAGATTTAACACCTTATGAATTTTATAGTAAACAAGGTGAGAATAAATGGGAAGCTATAAGGTTGCAGGCTTTGAGTTGTTTTAAAAATAAAAACAATTACCCCAACGCTTATAATAAGTTTAAGCAGTTTGTAAAACAAAAACAAGATGATGACTTTATTAGCTGGCAATTAAATGATACACGTTATATAAGTAAAGAGGCTAAAAATTATTTATCTAAAATATGTGATAAAGTGATGGTAGCTCCAGGACAAATGACATCTAAATTAAGACATCATTGGGGATTAAATACTATTTTAAATAAAGAAAACAATACAAAAACAAGAGAAGACCACAGTCATCATGCTATAGATGCCTTGGTTATGGCATGTGTAACTAGAAATCATTTACAAGAGTTAAGTAAATGGAATCGTTATGATAGAAATTATGAGCTAAACCATATTCCAATGCCGTGGCTATCGTTTAGAGAGGATGCAGAAGTAGCTGTAGAGCAGATTTTGGTATCGCATAAAAAATCAAATTCTATTTTAACAATAAGAACCCATACTACTAAAAAGTATGGTGAAACTCATAAAAATATAGGAGTCGCAGCTAGGGGAATGTTACATAAAGAAACGGTTTTTGGTAAACGTCAAGCACCACATAGAGATAAGGCTTTTCATATTAGAAAACCTATAGATAGCTTAACAACAGAAAAACAACTTGAAAAAATTGTTGATGATACTATAAAACAATTAATTTTTAAACGTATTCATGTTTTAGGCGGTTTTTTAAAAGGGAAAATACCAAAAGAAACTTTTTTTACAGTTGATGATAACGGTATAAAGCTGCCACAAATATTTTTACCTAATAAAAACGGAAACCCCGTTCCTGTTCTCAAAATTAGAATGCGTGAAAATATTGGGGGAGCTGAACAATTAAAAGATAATATTAATCAGTGGGTAAACCCAAGAAATAACCATCATGTACTAATTTATAAAGATGAGCAAGAAAATTTAAAGGAAGAAGTGGTTGCGTTTTGGACAGTTGTAGAGCGTAAACGTAAAGGGCTTCCAGTTTATCAATTACCTCTAGATGGTAAAGAAATTGTAACAACGTTGCATATTAATGATATGTTTTTACTAGGATTAAATGAAGATGAAATTGATTGGGAGAATCTAGATACTAGTTTGTTAAAAGAGCATTTATATCGCGTACAGAAGCTATCTTCTAAGTTTTATGAATTTAGATTGAATACAGAAGCATTAATTCAAAATAATTTTCAACCATTTTATATTAGAATTCAAGGCTTTGGAGAAGGTAAGACTGGTTGGTTTGCATTTAACCCTATAAATGTCAAAATATCAGTTACCGGAAAAATAGAAAAATTATAGAATTTATAATTTCAGTAAAGACTGAAGTTCTTTGACATTATAGGTTGTTAACCTTATTTTAGTTGTAATTTGATTAAAGACTAGAAAACACGATATTCATATTTTTCCTTATCATAATTTGTAGTATGTTTTGGTTTGATTAAAGATTAGAAAATACGATATTTTACTCAAACGAAAGATGCAGAAGGCTGTGTTGTGGTTTGATTAAAGGTTAGAAAACACGATATTATAATACAGAATAAAGTTTGCTTTATACAGTTGTGGTTTGATTAAAGATTAGAAAACACGATATTAATTGATGTATTAAATTGCTGATAATCATATATTCAGGGTTATATATCGTTTAAAAAAATGCTTCTTTTTTGCAGTGATAAGACAAAATTGAAGCATTTTTTTATTTCTTTTAAAATAATTCCAATTGAGTTGGTTGTGGTTCTTTTGAGGTTTCAGCTTGTCCCCCCAAATTCATAATATTACCAAACTGTTTGTCGGTAATTCTTAAAATACTCACTTTTCCAAAAGGAGGTAATAGTTTTTTTATTCTTTTTTCATGGGTATCTGCACTTTCGCTACTAGCACAATGGTGCATATATACAGAGTATTGCATCATGGTAAAACCATCTTTTAATAAGTTTCTTCTAAATCCAGAAGCATTTTTTCTGTCTTTAGCAGTGTCTGTTGGTAAATCAAAAAAAACAAATAACCACATAATTCTATATCCGTTTAGCTCTATAGTTTTGGATACTTAATTTTCTTTCTTTTTCCTGTATAGCATTGTTGTAATGAATTTGCTGTTTTTTGAAGCGCAACCATTAACGTGCTTTTTTCATCTTTAAAATATACGGTTCGAGTAAGTACTTGTAATAAAATAGATTTAATTTCTGTATTTAGTTCTTGCTCATCATAATGTTGTATTATGGTGTATGTGGCTTCATCTACTAGAGGTCTATAAGGTTCCATAATATCATCAGCTAGAGCAAAGGCATTATATTTACTTTTATGATGAATACCCAAAGTATTAAGTAAACCACTTCCAGATAGTGCTCTAGCTGTTGCTGCTCTTAAAATGGCATAGCCATAATTTAAAAAGTTATTTGGGTAATTGCCAAAGCGTTCTCTTTTAAAATCAATTTCAAAAAAAGATTTCCAATAAAAGCTTGCGGCTACAGCTTCCATATTTGACGTATCACCACTTAAAACTTTGCTAGCTAAAAAATTAAGTGTATTTGTTTTGTTAGTAATTTTATTTAGTAAAATACCTTGATTTGATATTTTTTCTATAACGGTTTGTTGCCATAGCTTTTTTTTCAATGGTATACTTGCGTTTATTTGATGTTTAAATAGTTCTTGCTGAATATGGGGACTATTTAAATTTAAAAACATACCATTTGGTAAATGAATTTTGTTACAAATAATTACAGCTGTATTGTTTTCTACAAGTTTGTTTAATGTGGAAATGCTAATGTATATTTCTAGATTGTCTATTATAATAAAACCAATATCTTCAATAGGAATGGTTCTATTAATTTTTTCTGATTTAATAACCAGTTGTTCGTGCTTTGTAGTTAGCGAACATTTATTTGAAAATAAAAGGGTTTTTTTAAGCATGTTTAATTAACTATATATTAATTATAGCTGATTAGTTAATTGCTTTTAGGGAATAACTAAAGGTAATAAAATAGTTTTATTTTCTTATATTTAATGAAGTATTTTTCGTCTTTAAGCAAAATAGTTTTACAACATTAAAACCCCTCAAAAACCCCCAATCCAAAAAGCGCAAAATCATACTTCACAGGATCTTTAGCATCAAGTTTTCGTAAAGCAGTATCTAGTTCTAAAAGCGCTTTACCATCGTTTTGTTTTCGGGTAAGTAATTCTAATTTTCTAGCTACATTACCAGAATGTACATCTAATGGACAAGACAATTGAGAAGGTGATAGTTTGGTCCAAATACCAAAATCTACACCAGTATTATCTTGTCTAACCATCCAACGTAAAAACATATTAATACGTTTTGCTGCCGATTTTTTAAGCGGATCGCTAATGTGTTTCTGTGTTCGTGCTAAATGGTCTATTTCAAAAAAAGTTTGTTTAAATTTAGATATAGAGTTTTGTAAAGAATGCGTTTTAGCATATTTGGTAAATAATGCTTCCAAACCATTATGGTTTTTATAAATATGTTGTAATGATTTTATAAACTGTGCACAGTCGTCCCCATTAAAGGTTCGGTGTACAAAAGGTTTTAGTTTGTCTAAATTTCTTTCGGTATGATTCATTATAAAATCAAAAGGCGCATCATCCAAAAGCGTCATTAATTTGTTGGCGTTGCTAATAATACTTTTGCGGTTTCCCCATGCAATAGTAGCTGTAAGAAATCCAGAAATTTCTATGTCTTCCTTTTTATTAAACTTATGAGGTATTTGTATAGGGTCACTTTCAATAAACTTTGGGTTGTTGTAAAGTTTAACTTTAGCATCTAGAAATTCTTTGAGTTCATTTTTATTTATTGTCATCAAATAAAATTTGTTTTTATATTCATGCTAGTACGTTCTTTTCCGCTTACATAAAATAAGGCGATAAATTCATCAGCATTTTTTAAGTGTTTTTTATTGAAACTAGTAATAGAGTCGGTATTTGTAAAGTATTCTATAGTTGCCGTAGCTCCAAAACCATGATTAGAAAAGAAAAGGAGGTTAGAGGTATTGTTGTCTCCGTTTAATTTGGCAACCAATACATGTTCATCTTTGCTGCCGTTAGATTGTAATTTTGTAATAGTGTCTATGCTTTTTTTGCGTCCTTATAGGAGATGCTTCTGCCTTCGTTATACTCGGCATTTTGTTCATCAAAAAATTCAATATTCTTAGTATTTGTATTTTGTTTTTTATCAATAAGTTTGATGTGCTTAGATTTTAAATTCAAAAAATCTACAAAAGCATTATCGCTTCTTAATAGATCTAAGTGCATAGAATTCTGTTCTTTAAGTTGCTGTGAAGACAAGTTTTGAAATTTATGAATTTTAAATTCACTATCATGTTTGTAAAAATGCTTTGATAAATCGTTAACCGAATAGGCACTTAAAAAATTGACATAAATATTACGCCCTGGAGAGTAATCTTTTAATAATTTTGGATATTTTTCAACCTCTTTATAAGAATCTGCTGTCGAATTTATTTCATAATCTCTATGCCATCCAATTTTGTTAAATAGCGTAGGGCCGTAGTATCCAAAAATATCATATAAATAAAGCGTAGTTTCTTTATTGTTTTTAAAAAGCGAATGCCATACAGGGTCTTTATAACTTAGTTTAAAAAAGGAATAACTTCCAATTATTAATAAGGCAATTACAGCTGTAGCAATAAGTGTTTTTT
Source organism: uncultured Algibacter sp. (assembly GCA_938003745.1). GTDB lineage: Bacteria > Bacteroidota > Bacteroidia > Flavobacteriales > Flavobacteriaceae > Postechiella. The sequence continues at coordinate 10,829 of CALKXS010000154.1, read as the reverse complement.
GTTTGGTAGAGTATTTTGGAGATGATTTTTCTTTTTTGTAAAAGGAAACGCCGTATTGTCCTGTTTTTATTTCAATAGTAATTTGATCATTTATATCTTCAGCTTCAAAATATTTTTTTAGTTTATTTCTTAAATGATAAAGATTAACCCGAACGGTAGCTTCACTTTTATCATGTTCACATTGCGATCCAAATAATTCTAAACTAATATTAGTCGCGTTGAGGTTTTTGTTTTCAATAGAAGATTCTATTAAGTATTTCAACAAAATATTACTTGTAGTAGATTTTGAAAACGCTTTACTCTTTAATAAGATATCTAAAACTTGAAGTTTTTCTGTGGTTGAAATCATTTTACTTATTCGGTATGTAAATAAAAGAGAAATTGTAAATATAAACGAATACTGGAGTTTTAATGATTGTTTTAACCCTTAAAACAACCATTAAATGACGTTAAAACCTTAATCACGAAAATAGTTTTGTTATATTTGATAGGTAACGAGTAAACTCGTGCCAACTAAAAAGAGCTAATGGCTCAAATTATAATTCAAAAATAAAATTAGTATGAAGAAGTGTGTTTTATGTCTGTTTACCTTTTTGTCTTTTACCATTTTGGTAAATGCTCAAGGTAAAACAGTAGAGCTATTTAATGGTAAAAACTTAAAAGGCTGGAAAGTTTTAAATGGATTTGCTGAATACCTTGTTGAAGATAATGCCATTGTTGGTATTTCAACAAAAGGATCTCCAAGTACATATTTATCAACCAAAAAAGAATACACTAATTTTATTTTGGAGTATGATATTAATATAGACTATACTTTAAATGGTGGTGTGCAAATTAGAACACATCACGATCCTTCAAAAGGGAAAAATTCTATTTATGGTTCGCAAGTTGAAGCTGATGCATCCGAAAGGGGATGGAGTGGTGGTATTTATGACCAAAGTAGAAATGGTTGGAGATATCCAGTAGAGTATAACCCTAGTGCAAAAACAGCATGGAAAGATAATGCTTGGAATCGAGTAAAAGTTATTGCAAGCGGTCATCGTATTGCAACATGGATTAACGGCGTTAATATTGCTAACCTTGTAGAAGAGGAAGTGGAAACTGGTTTTATTTCATTACAAGTGCACTCGGCAGGTAGTGATAAAATTGGTAAAAAAACACGTTGGAAAAATATTGAGATTACTGAGATTCCTGTGGATTACAAATTTGAAACAACAGCACCTCTTGTAAGTTACTTACCCAATCAATTAACAGATGTAGAAAAAGCTTCTGGTTGGGAATTATTGTGGGATGGAAAAACATCAAATGGATGGCGTGGTGCTAAATGTGATGGTTTTCCTGATAAAGGTTGGAGCATTAAAGATGGTGTTTTAACAGTTCATGCTTCTGGTGGAGGAGAGTCTGAACACGGTGGAGATATTGTTACAACGAAAGCATTCAAGAATTTTGAGTTAGAATTAGATTTTAAATTCACAAAAGGAGCAAATAGTGGTATTAAGTATTTTGTAGATACAGAGCTTAATAAAGGAAAAGGATCTGCTATTGGATGTGAATTTCAAATTTTAGATGATAAAGTTCATCCTGATGCTAAAAAGGGAACTAATAGTAATAGGACTATTGGCTCTTTATATGATTTAATTAAAGCGGATTCTAGAATACATGTTAAAGGTTTAAAACCGCTTAAGTATGTTAATAGTAGTAACTGGAACCGTGCACGAATTGTTGTTAATGGTAGCAAAGTAGCACATTATTTAAATGGTATTAAAGTGGTTGAATATGAAAGAGGAACTCAACAATGGAAAGCACTTGTAGCTTATAGTAAATATAAAGATTGGCCAAATTTTGGAGAAGCTAAAGAAGGATTGATTTTATTACAAGATCATGGTGACGAAGTGCATTTTAAAAGCATTAAAATGAAAGAGCTTAACTAATATCAACTAAACTAAATAAGACATTAAAAATGAGAACACGTAGAAAATTTATAAAAAATACAGCTATGGGTGCTGTGGGTATTACTTTGTTAGGTACAACAAACTCTTATGCTAGTATTTTAGGAGCAAGAGATCGAGTTAATTTTGCAATAATTGGATGTGGAGGTAGAGCTCATGGTTTAGCAAAAGCTATTGGGGAAATAAAACAAGGAAGAATTGTTGCTATTTGTGATGTTGATGCTAATAGGTTAAATAAGTTTAAGGAGTATTGTAAAAAAGAAGCAGGCGATAATCCTAAAACTGAAAGTGATTTTAGAAAACTGTTAGAAGATAAAAATATTAATGCTATAGTTGTTGCTACTCCAGAGCATTGGCATGCGCCAATGGCAATAATGGGAATGCAAGCTGGTAAGCATGTATATGTAGAAAAGCCATGTAGTCATAATCCACATGAAAATGAACTTTTGGTTCAAGTTCAAAAAAAATATGGAAAGATTTGCCAAATGGGAAATCAGCAACGTTCTTCAAGAACATCTGCAATGGCTGTTAATGATATTAAAGATGGTGTTATTGGAGATGTTTATGCTGCGAAAGCGGTATATGCTAATTCTAGAAAAACTATTGGAGTAGGGAAAGATGTTACTGTACCATCTACATTAGATTGGGATTTATGGCAAGGACCAGCACCTAGAGAGAGCTACAGAGATAATGTACATCCATATAACTGGCATTGGTTTAGAACATGGGGAACTGGAGAAATTCATAACAACGGAACTCATGAAATAGATGTTTGTCGTTGGGCATTAGGTGTAGATTATCCAACACGCGTAGTATCATCTGGAGGTAGATTACATTATAAAGACGATTGGGAGTTTTTTGATACTCAAATGGTTAATTATGAATTTGAAGGAGGGAAGCTTTTAACATGGGATGGAAGAAGTTGTAATGCTTTTAAATCGATTGGAGGACGTGGTTCTATTATTTTTGGAACTGAAGGATCTATACATTTAAACCGATCAAAATATACACTTTTCGATTTAAAAGGTAAGGTAATTAAAAATGAATTAGAAAATAAAAAGAAAGAGTCTTCTGCAGATAAAACAATGGATACTGTTGGGTTTGATGGTTTAACAGTAGGTCATATGAGGAATTTTATAAATGCAATTTTAGTTGGCGAAAAGCAAAACTCTCCAATTTGGGAAGCAGCTATTTCAACACAACTTTGTCATTTAGGTAATATTGCTCAAGATTTAAAAGAAAGCTTGAATGTAGACCCTAAAACAGGTCGTGTTCTTCATAATAAAGGAGCAGATATGTTATGGAAACGTGAGTACGAGAAAGGATGGGAACCTAAGTTGTAGTTGAAACTCTTGTTTAAATATAAAAAGGCTTTCATTTTAATGCAAGCCTTTTTTGTTTTTAGTTAAACTAGATTTATTTTAGTTTCTAATTGTTTTGTGTTTAATGTGATTTTGAAACGAATTCAGAATGATGTGTAAATATTATTTTTATTGACCAACAATTTTTCCGTCAACCATCGTTAACTTTCTATCGGCTAAATTTGCTAATTCTTCATTGTGAGTAACAATAACAAATGTTTGTCCAAATTCATCACGGAGTTTGAAAAATAAATTATGTAATATTTTAGCAGATTCTCTATCTAAATTACCTGAAGGCTCATCAGCAAAAATTAAACTAGGTTTGTTTATTAAAGCGCGAGCTACAGCCACACGTTGTTGTTCTCCTCCAGAAAGTTCATTAGGTTTGTGGTTATAACGATGTGATAATCCTAAAAAATCTAATAATTCTTTAGCACGTTTTTGGGCTTCTTTTTTTTTTGTTCCCTTTATAAAAGCTGGTAAACAAACATTTTCTATAGCTGTAAATTCGGGCAATAATTGATGAAATTGAAATATGAAACCAATATGTTCATTCCTAAATTTTGCAAGAGCCTTGTCGTTAAGCGTATTTATGCTTATACCGTTTATGTTAATATTTGTGTCCTTGTTGGAAGATACTTGATCTAAAGTACTTAGAATTTGTAATAAGGTTGTCTTACCTGTTCCAGAAGCTCCAACAATAGAAACAACTTCACTTTTCTTAATATGAATATCTACACCTTTAAGAACGTGTAAATCATTATAGTATTTATGGATGTTTTTTGCTTGAATCATATACAAAATATAAAATGTGAATTTACCACTTTAGAGTGTGATGTACAATTAAGATGGCTTTTTGTTTTTAAGTGATTTTTTAAATCGTTGTAATCAATAAAATAAACCAATCTTAAAGAAAAAGCATCTCGCCTGTAAAGTGTTTTTCAAATGGGCTTAAATTTAATTGTACATTATCAAAACTGGCTTGACCAAAATCAGGAATTAATATAGCAGCATCTAGTATTATGTTTTCAGTAATTCTATATTTGACATGCAAACCTGTGGCAAAATCGGTATCTCCGTCTAAATGACTAACTAAGCCTAACAGATGGCTCTATGTTTTTTAATCCTTTTAATTCGGCATTATATAAACCTATATTTCCTTTAGTGATATCCATGGAGTTCCATGTATATTGACTTCTAGTTTTTCTATAATATCTATGAAATTGAATTCGCAAAACAGGATCTTCTTGTTTAGTAAAAGGTAATGCTCTATATGGTATTTTAACTTTAAGAACCCAACCATCATCTACTATTTTAACAGCATTTCCCTAAAGAGCATTCTAACTAAAGTATTCAACGTTAGTGGATGTTTTGACTTCATCAGCTTGTGTTCCCGAACTAAAAACAAAAAAATCTGTATTATTCTGGACATCATTATTAGGGTTGAAAATAATTCCAAAATAATCTGCTTGCCCCAAATTATCACGTTGTGTAAATTGCTTCATGATATCTTCTGAAATATCATATAAATGAGCTCCAATGTAAATTGCAGTATCATCATATGCCATTTTGACTTCGCTTCTTTTATTTTGGTGAGAGGTATTGCTTAAATTGTATAAAATATGCAGCTATTTATGCATTTTCCCCAAAGGACCATTTAAGTTTCCATCTAATTAGAGGAAGCATTGTTTTACGTGTGATTTGATATGAATTTTTTCTTGAGCATAAGAAGTGAATCACAATGAAAACAGTATTAGAAAAAGATGCTTCATAATTTTGATTTGATTGATGGTGTGAGAAAGCTAATATCTACAGTGGTTTCTCATATATTAAACAAAATTGGTTTTGTGAGATTTTATTATTGCTAATAAAAAGTTAAAATTGAGTTAGGAACATTTTTTTAATTGTCATGCCGTTTAAATTTTAACTAACTTTATACCCTCGTATTAACGTTATTAGAAATAAGAAAATGCCATATAAACAATTTGAAGAATATAATATTGAAGTAACTAACAATGTTAAGGATAGGTACAAAAATATTATTGAAGATTTAGGAGAAGATACTGATAGAGAGGGTTTAGTGAAAACGCCAGAGCGTGCAGCAAAAGCAATGCAGTTTTTAACACAGGGTTACGATCAAGACCCTGTAGAAATATTAAAAGGGGCTATGTTTAAGGAGTCTTATAATGAAATGGTTATTGTAAAAGACATTGAGGTATATTCACTTTGTGAGCATCATATTTTACCTTTTTTCGGAAAAGTTCATATTGCTTATATTCCAAATGGACAAATTGTTGGTTTAAGTAAACTACCAAGAATAGTAGATGTTTTTGCAAGACGATTACAAGTACAAGAACGATTAACAGAGCAGATTTTAGATTGTATTAATGATACATTAAAGCCTCAAGGTGTTGCTGTTGTTATTGAAGCATCGCATATGTGTATGATGATGCGTGGTGTTCAAAAACAAAGTTCTACAACGACTACTTCTGGATTTAGAGGGCAGTTTGAAAAAATTGAAACTAGAAATGAGTTTTTGAAACTAATAAGGAAGTAAGATTTGCTATGTTATTTGTTTATAATTAGTTATTAAATAATAATTGAATGAATAAATACAAAAAACTCGCCTTAAGTATCTTTTTTGATGCTATAGGCTATATCTCTTTCTTAATACCGGGAATAGGTGAAATTACCGATGTTGTATGGGCTCCAGCTTCTGCTTGGTTGATGACAAAGCTCTACAAAGGTAAAACAGGTAAAATAGCTGCAGCTATATCTTTTATAGAAGAGGTTATGCCAGGTATAGATGTTATACCAACCTTTACTTTAATGTGGTTGTATACTTATATATTTAAAGGAAAAGAAACTATTATAGATATTTAGAAATAAATAAAAAATCGCCTAAAATTAAGATTTAGGCGATTTTTTTAATAAAACGAGATGTTACTATTTTTATAGAGCTTCTTCTATAGCTATTTCGATATCAATGTCAATATCAGTTTCGCTACCAGCAGCAACAGAACCAAAGTCATTGCCATTACCAGTTACAGCAGAATTTACACCTTCTGGTTGGTGATATAACTTAAATTCTACATGACCTTCTCCACTTGCCGCTCCAGTAGACCAATCTGTACTAAAACCTATTTTATTACCATCTGCACGAGTAGACTCTGCACCATCAGTTCTATCAATAGTTAAGTTTAGGCTTTCTTCTTTAGAGTAAACAATAAAGTGTTCATCTTTCTCTTCAAGAACCTCTGTAGTGACATCTTCAATATCGTTAGGATCTTCGTCATTTAGAAGTCTTACTTTTACAGAATATTCGCTGTTTGGAGATAAAACAATTTCGTCATGACCATCTTCTTTTTCTTGAGATGTTTTGTTGTCATGTTCGCCTTCCGCGTTGATGTTGTAAATTTTTGCCACTCCATTAGAATCTGTAACTGTTATTTCTACTAATGTAGCTTCGTCATGATGAATTCCTTGCTCTGGGTTACTGTCGTCGTCACTAGAACATGAAGTGGTTAAAAGTAAAGAACCTAATAATAGGCTTGATAAAGCAATTTTCACGTTTTTCATAATATATGTATTTAAAAATTAATTAAAATGTATAAATAACTTTCAATTGAAAGTTTCTTCCTAATTCATCGGCAAAATATCTTAATCGATTCAAGTAATTCCTGTAACTAGTATCGAAAACATTCTCGATTCCAAATTGAATTTCCATTTGATTTTGTTGAATCTTAAATTGTTTTCCAGCTAAAAGATTTATCAAAAGATAACCGTTTGGTGGTGTACTAATATCTGCGGTTTCTGTTATAATTTGCCCACCTTCCAAATATGAAATAGGAAAATTAAAATCAGAATACCTTTTTTGGGTAAAGACCCAATTTGTATTTAAGTTTATAAAATAATTTTTGGTGGTGTCATTCCATTTTAAGCCGTTATTCCAATTGGTACTTGGCATGTTAATTAAAGGAATATTATTTGTTGCGTCTTGCGCGTGTAAGTATGAGAAGCTTGATTTCCAAGTTAATTTATCTGTTAATTTCTGATTCAAATCGAAGTCAACACCCCATAAATTTGCGTTTATTGCTAGATAAGACCAAACAGGGAAAGCCCCTCTTATTGTAAAATCGGCACCAGTAGGAATTTGATTTATAAAGTTATCTATGCGATTCCAGTATGCTGTAGTTTCTAGTTCTAATCCAGATAAAACATCAATATTTGCTTTATGGTTAATAGATAACTTTTTAGAAGATTCAACATCTAATCTAAGATCTCCAATTTCAATTGCTGCTGCTGAATGATGTAAGCCATCACTAAACAACTCTGAAGGATTGGGAGCTCTATTTGCTAAACTAAAATTAAAATTAATTTCATGATTATCTGTAGGACTATATTTTAAACCTAGCAGACCTCCAAAGGCATGGTAATCTAACTTAATATGTGTTAGATAATCTCCTCTAGATTCTTCTATAATTGCATTTGGAAAATCGTCAGAATAGCCAGCATCATCCCAATCATCCGTTTCATACCATTTTTTAGCAAAAATATTTGAGTAATCGTATCTAAAACCGCCTTCTAACATCCATTTTTCATTAATCTCATATCGAAAAGAGGAATAAACTCCTGCTTTCCAGTATTCATAATCGGGTATTAATCTCTTAACTCCTGTAACGGGCACGGTATTTACTTGATATTGTCCATTTAAACCTATTTCCCAGTGAATTTTATCCCATTTATTAACTTCTAAATAGGTGTCAAAATTATATGTGGTTAGTTTTAAATTCATTGCGGGTTCATCGCTTCGTCCTCCTCTACGAATATCATATTCAAACCTTTGGTTAAATTGAAAACTATATAAGGTATGTAGTGTTCCTAGATTACTAATACGTAAAATGTTCTCCCAATTCGCAAGATGATGTGTTATTTCTTGCCTAGGCTCGGTAATATCGTAGGTAAAAGGTTCTATTTTTAAAGGTTGTTGAGAATTAATTGCACCTGCTAAATCTCTCAAGCTTCCTATATGGGCAGAACGCAAAATTCCAATTTCGTTTTGAAAATAACTATAGCTTAACTTTGATTTGAATTTAAAAGATTGATATGTTGCTTGTGTTGAAAAAGCTTCTGTTTGGGTTCCTGTATTTGATAAAACATAATCTGGAGTTTCAAAATCGCCAAATTTTTTAAGGCTTCCCTGAAATTGTACTTGCCAATGTTGATTAAAGCCTTTATTTACTCTTGCAGAGGTTAACCCACCTTTTCCATTTGAGTTTAAAGAAAGTAAAGCATTTCCGGAAACGGTATCTTTTTTATGCATTTTAGGAAAATCGGCTACAACAACACCTCCAATACCATCGCTACCATAGCGTAATGCACTAGCTCCTTTAATTACTTTTATATTACCAAAAGAGTTAATATCCATACTTGGACCATGCTCAACGCCCCATTCTTGATCTTCTTGACGAGTACCATTATTTAAGATTATAACTCTACTAGAGTGTAATCCATGAATAATAGGTTTTACAATAGTATTGCCTGTATTCAATGAAGATACGCCGCTAATAGTGTTTAAAGCATCTCCTAAGGATTTATCAGTGTAAGCTATAATACTTTCTTTTGATAGCGATTGATGAATATTTACGTCTTTTACTTTAGTTTTTCCAGAAAGATTGATTTCGTTTAGCTTTTCTAGATGATGTTCTAAGCTAATAGGTTTAAATATGTTCTCATTAATATTTAATGAAATCGTTTTTGTTTCACATCCTAAATGAGAAACTTCTACTTTATACGAGCCATTACATAAATCTATAAATGTAAACTTCCCGTTTTTATCTGATATGGTAATCTTATTTGTATCAATAAGCTTTATAGTTGCGTTTTCCAAAGGCTTTTTATTGTGAAAATCTGTTATTTTACCAATAAAAATATTGTTGCAATTTTGACCGTAAATAAAGCTTGATAATAGCACAAATAAGATTAAAGATATATATTTCATCTTTAATGAATGTATTAATTACTTACTAATTCTACTTATTTTTTGCGAAGGATTACGTAAAACAGGGAGGTGCTTTGTTTTTATTGCTACTTAAACAAAGTCTTTTGTGAAGTGTTTCAACATAAACCAATTGTTTTTTTTGGAGTACTTGTTGAATTAAGGTTAAGCTTTCAAAAGAAAACTCAGGATTGTTATTGTAATTTAAATTTGTTAGGCTGAAAGCTAGAATACAAGTAATACAAGGAGTTTTTTCCTTATTATCATGATCACTTTGGCAATGATTTAATTCTTGAACCTCGTCATTAAAGTAAACATATAGAGATAACATATTACTAGATAGTAATATGGTTAGGAAGAAAACAGATAATATTTTAGCTAAAAACCTTTTCATTATAATTATGGTAAAGATAAGGTATATCTAATTAAAAGTATAGAAATAAAATCTTATTTTTTTTCTTTAAAAAAGCCAAACCTTCTTAACATTTTTTTTTCAAAAGCCCAGAAAAATTTGTGTTGACCCAATAGCCAACCAAAAGATACTAGCAATATTTGATACATTATGAAAAGTAGAACAACTCTAAAAATCCAATAACCAAGTGTTGTGAAAGTTTCTGGAGAAATATTTAAAAAGTTAAGAATAGGTTTTCCTATCATAGAGGCTGTTGAGCCTGTTACCGTAAACACAATAAAAATCACAATAACTTCCCAGTTATGCTCTATGCCCCAACGTTGTTTTAATTTTTCCATACAAGTAGTATATTTATGCGTGCAAAAATATATAAACTCTATTAAATTCGAGGGTTAAAAGTGCCTAATCTTTGCTTATAAGTTAATTGAAAATAGATAAAATAATTATATAATTTATAGTTAACTTCATAACCGTAATCTATTCCTGATTGATAATCTATTTGCATTTCATATAAATCTGTACGAAAGTGTTGTGGTTGGTTCACTCTTTGATTCCATTCTATGACATATTGGTAATTCCTAGTTTCCATATATTGTTGTGAATAAAAACCTTCTGGTTTTGCTCTAGAAACAAGCCAAGTATTAAAACCTGGCTCAATTATAATAATTTGGTATTCTAGTTCATCATTAGATATTGTTACGGTATCATTTTGCGTTATAGCATATGTTTTGTCATTTTTTGTTTGATGTGAAACTTTTTTTGTTGTAGTGCAACTAAATATAAAACCGCATACTAGTAAAATGTAAATTAATGTTTTCATCTGTATATTTTTTATTTATTCAAATGTATGATAGTATACGTTAGCTAAAAATAAGAAATGAGTTAACGTTTACTTTGAATGAGGGAAAGTGACTTATCTCATAATTAAAATCGCAAAAATTATTCCTTAATGTTATAGATAAAAAATATATTGAATATCCGTAATTAGGCATAATTATAAAAAAGGCTTATTTTAGATAAAAAAATAAGGATGAATATTTTCAGTTTTACATCCCATTTTGATGGTGAGGAGTCCTGTCGTAATCACTTTAAGGCAGAGCGAGATAAAA